>JBCCRF010000054.1:0-12734 GCA_039208305.1 Pseudomonadota bacterium | reverse complement strand
GTTGGGTCGGTGCCGTTCCTCGACGTGTTCGACAAGCCCATTGCCGACTGGGATTCGGTGATGAAGCGCACCTTCGACATCGTCTTCTCAGCGCTCGGCCTTATCGTTCTGTCGCCCCTCATGCTGCTGACGGCGATCGCCATCAAACTGGACTCCAAGGGCCCGGTGATTTTCCGACAGAAGCGCTTTGGCTTCAACAACGAGGTCATCGACGTGCTGAAGTTCCGTTCGATGTATACCGATCAGGCGGACGTAGCGGCGAAGAAAGTCGTGACCAAGAACGATCCGCGCGTAACGAAAGTCGGCCGCTTCATTCGCAAATCCTCCATCGATGAACTGCCTCAGCTGGTGAACGTATTACGCGGGGAACTTTCCCTCGTCGGCCCCCGCCCACACGCGGTGAACGCCCATACCGAAAACAAGCTCTGGGACGAGGTGGTCGACGGCTATTTCGGTCGCCACAAAGTGAAACCGGGCGTGACCGGTTGGGCCCAGGTCAACGGCTGGCGTGGTGAGGTGGACAATCCCGAAAAGATCCAGAAGCGCGTCGAACACGACCTCTACTACATCGAGAACTGGTCGGTGCTGTTCGATCTCTACATCTGCATCATCACGCCTATCAAACTGCTCAACACGGAGAACGCGTATTGAGCATTACCTCCGATACCTGGAGCGCCACCACCCCGCCCTACCCTGACGCGGGACGGTCGCGAACCCGCGACCCGCGCCTGGCGCTGCTGGATAAAGGTGCAATCGGACTGGCCGCCCTGTTGGGCGGCTTCGTGATTCGAGAGCCAGCGCCTTACGAACTGTTTTTGTTGCTGTTGATGGCGCTCTACGTCTTGGCGGGCATGACATTCGGTCGACTCGCGGTGATGCTGACGACCATCTGGGTGGTGTTCAATTTTGGCGGCATGCTGTCCATGTTCACCATGGGCGACTGGAAGGGCATTCCACTCTATCTCGCCGTGTCGCTCTTCCTTGGTCTCACTTCGGTGTTTTGGTGCGCCGCCATTCAAAATGATGCTGGCCGTTTGCGCGTCATCATGCGCGGCTATGTGCTAGGCGCTGCCGTGACAGCCGTCTTCGGTATCCTGGGATATTTCGGGGCCATTCCTGGCGCCGAGCAATTCACACTGTACAACCGCGCCAAGGGCCTGTTTCAGGACCCTAACGTGTTCGGCCCGTTTCTGGTGCTGCCGACGCTCTACCTTCTTTATGGCCTTCTCTACCGGTCCCTTTCCATCGCTCCCATCCGCGCTGCGCTGCTTCTGATCTTGCTGGCTGGTCTCTTCCTGTCCTTCTCGCGCGCGGCATGGGGCCTTACCGTCTTTGCCAGCGGCACCTTCTTCGTCATTTTGCTGATGACAGCACCGGACGCGAAGACCAAGTTCAAACTCGTCACCCTTGGCGTGCTGGGCGTCGCGTCGGTCATACTGATGCTGGTGGTCGCGCTGCAATTCGATACCGTCTCCGACATGTTCTCGGAACGCGCAAAGGTGGTGCAGGACTATGACGGCGTTCGTCTGGGCCGTTTCGCACGTCACTTCATCGGTTTCGAATGGGGGCTCTCCAATCCGCTCGGCATCGGGCCGTTGGAATTCGGCTTGTTGCTCGGAGAGGACACCCACAACATCTATGTCAAATCGCTGATGGCGTATGGTTGGATCGGCTTTGCGGCGTGGATGATCATGACCATCTACACCATCGTCGGCGGTGCCGCCCTGCTCGGCCGCCGCCGCCCTTGGCAACCTTATCTACAAGCCGCGTGGTGCGTGTTTCTCGGCCATATTTTCGTTGGCTGGGTGATCGATCTCGACCACTGGCGCCATGTCTACCTGCTGATCGGTATCATCTGGGGCTGCATGGCGCTGGAGCGCAGATACCAGACCGAAGGTGTGGTCTAGAACCTGCAGCCCAATGTTTCGCACTCGAAACCACGCGAGGCAGCAGGATTAGAACCCGCCACCGCGAAGCGGTGCCGCAAAGAATCGTAGGTTCGCTCGCCCTCGGCGGCTGAACTCGGTCGAGATTCTCAGAAAAGTTGGTCGGAGTAGCAGGATTCGAACCTACGACCCCTCGCCCCCCAGGCGAGTGCGCTACCGGACTGCGCCATACTCCGACTGCCGCGGTTCCTACGCAACGCGCACGGTCAAATCAAGCCGTATTCAGCGCACCTGATCGAGCAGGCGTTTGCACTCCAGCAGCTCGGACAAGGCCCCTTGCAGGCTTTCGCGTGTTCCCGACAAGGAGGCACCGGCTGATGTCACATCGCCAGCTATCTCCGATACCGGTACAGCGGATTTCTTCGCTTTATCAGTGATGATATCAAAGCCGCCTTCAGGCGCGGACATGACAGCACGACCGCCCTGCTCTTTCAGGATCCGTTGCACGCCCTTGATCGTGTAGCCTTGGGCGTAAAGCAGAAATCGGATGCCCTTCAGCAGCGCCACGTCCTCGGGGCGGTAGTAACGGCGCCCGCCGCCACGCTTCATCGGCTTCACCTGTTTGAAGCGCGTCTCCCAAAAACGCAGAACATGTTGCGGAAGGTCCAAGTCATCCGCGACCTCTGAGATAGTTCTGAATGCGTTCGGACTTTTGGCCTGATCCACCATGAGGGCACCTGCACCGATTCGAGTAGGACCGAGCCTAGAACCTCACCGATACAGCGCAAGTGCGTGTGAAAGCATCACTTTCCGCCGTTAGAACGGGCCTTGTGATCGTCGAGCACCCGGGACTTCAGGATATTTGATGGCTTGAACACCATCACGCGACGGCTCGTGATCGGCACTTCTTCGCCCGTCTTCGGGTTACGACCGATCCGCTCGTTTTTGGAGCGGACCGCAAACGTACCGAACGATGACAATTTGATGGACTCGCCTGCGATTGCCGCCAGGCTGATCTCTTCCAGAACCGCTTCGACCAGTTTTGACGACTCAAGCCGCGAAAGACCAACTTTACGGTAGACCGCTTCGGCCAGATCGGCACGGGTCAGCGTTTTTTCCGACATTTTGCTTCAAGCTCCCGGCGTGGGCATGTGCGGTGCCTCACTCCTACATTCCGCTTCACAAGCTATTGATGGCGGTCGAAAGCGTCAATGCAGCCTGACACATACCTCGGTATTAGCGGCAAAGAGTCCAACACACTCAAAGTATCGCGTTTCGTCCTACCAACGAACGAGCACAGCACCCCAAGTGAAGCCGCCACCCATTGCTTCCAAAAGCACGAGATCGCCCCTCTTAAGGCGGCCATCGCGAACCGCGACGTCGATGGCTTGTGGGATGGAAGCCGCCGACGTGTTGCCATGCTCCGCGACGGTCATGACGACCTTCTCGGGTGCGATGTTCAACTTCTTCGCGGAGGCGTCGATGATGCGTTTGTTGGCCTGATGGGGAATGAACCAGTCGATATCATCCGCCGTGAGCCCTGTTGCAGCGAAGGCATCCTCGATCACATCCGTGATCATGGCGACCGCGTGTTTGAAGACGTCACGTCCCTGCATTCGAAGATGACCCACTGTTCTAGTCGTGGAGGGGCCACCGTCTACAAACAGCTTGTCCTTGTGGGACCCGTCGGAGCGCAAATGACTGGTGAGGATGCCACGATCATTCGACATACCCACACCTTCGCCACGCTCGACCACCACAGCCCCTGCCCCGTCGCCGAATAGGACACAGGTCGTGCGATCCTCCCAGTCTAGAATGCGCGAGAAGGTTTCCGACCCGATCACAAGAACACGCTTCGCCTGCCCGGCCTGAATGAACGCATCTGCCGTGGTGAGCGCGAAGACGAAACCGGAGCAAACCGCCTGCATGTCGAAGGCTGCACCATGCGTCATGCCCAAGCGATTCTGGATCTCAACCGCTGTTGCGGGAAAGGTGTTGTTCGGTGTGGAAGTGGCGAGAACGATGAGATCGATGTCGTTCGGCGTCAGACCGGCGTCGTTTAGCGCTGCACGTGCTGCATCTTCGCCGAGAGAGGCCGTCGTCTCGTCATCTTCCGCAATCCAACGCTGCTCAATACCGGTGCGCTGGCGGATCCATTCGTCGGATGTTTCGACGCGTTTTTCCAGATCGGCATTGGACACGGCAGTGCGCGGTTTGGCAGCGCCGGACCCGACGATGATTGAGCGGATCATGAATTTTCTCCCGCTTTAGCGGCTTCGGACGATTCGGCTGCCTCCTCTTCCGCAGAGACAGCCGTTTCCGCCGTCACGGCTTCGGTCGGTTGGTCATCTTCGACCTCGGGCTCTTCTGCTGAGCCAAACCGAGCCAGTTCAAGGTCGCCGGCAATCTTTGCCTGAAGATCATTGCGCACCATGTTGTGGCCGACATCAATGGCACTCGCGATGCCGATACCGTCCGTGCCGCCATGGCTCTTGATGACAATACCGTTGAGGCCGAGGAACACCGCGCCGTTGACCTTTCGCGGGTCCATCTTCTGGCGCAGGTGTTCGAAAGCTCCCTTGGCGAACAGATATCCAAGCTTCGCCATCCAGGTTCGGCTCATGGCATCGCGCAGATATTGCCCCACCTGCTTGGCCGTGCCTTCCGCGCTCTTTAGCGCGATGTTGCCTGTAAAGCCCTCTGTCACAACAACATCGACGCCGCCACGTCCAAGATCGTCCCCCTCAACGAAACCGGAATAGTGCATATTGCCCATATCAAGTTCACGCAAACGGGCACCCGCGGTGCGGATTTCCTCCAGACCTTTTACCTCTTCGACGCCGATATTCAGCAGGCCAACGCGGGGTTTCTCCATAGAAAACAGCGCGCGTGCCATGGCGCATCCCATGAGCGCGTAGTCGACCAGCGTGTCGGCTTCAGCGCCGATGGTCGCGCCAACATCGAGCACGATACTCTCACCCTGGAGATTAGGCCAAACAGCAGCCAGTGCTGGGCGTTCGATGCCATCCATCATGCGAAGACAGAATTTCGACATCGCCATCAAGGCGCCGGTGTTCCCTGCAGAGACCATGACGTCGGCCTCGCCAGCCTTGACAGCTTCCAGCGCCATCCACATGCCGGATGTCTTGCGCCCCTGCCGCAACGCCTGGCTGGGCTTCATGTCCATTGGCACGGACATATCGCAGGGGTGAAATATGCTTTCCTCTTTCAGGCGCGGATACTTCTCAAGCACTGGCAACACACTGTCGGCTTCACCGAAGAGCAAGTAGTGAATTTCCGGATAACGGCGGCGTGACAGCTCTGCCCCTTCCAGCACGGTCTCCGGCCCATGGTCTCCCCCCATAACATCGAGGGCGACGCGGATGGTCTTGTTGGATGTCATGTGGTCCCAATCGTTGTGTAGGCGATGCGTCCTCGAACGCGATGCTCGCTTTCGCATATCGCTCGACCGAGGCCAAGGGACGTCATTGTTAGACCTATCAAGTGGAGACGATCAGTTCTCTTTCAAAGCGGCGAGCGCTGCAAATGGGGAGGTTTCACCTGTTTGCGCTTCGCTTTGTTCCAACTCGGCACCGGGAATACGGGCAAAGGGATCAATTCCCAGCGACAGAAACTCCAGCCAGACCTCGGCCAGATCGATGGAATCAACTGTGAAAGGCTCTGGCGGATCCTCCCCCTCCGCGTCGAGAACGAGTTCACCTTCACTGTCTAGAGTTGGCTTCAAAAGCTTGCTGCCCACCGGTGCGAATACAGCGCTGAAATCTTCATCGATATCGCTTGTCAGCGGATCGCCGGTGACCGCGCAGAGTTGCACACACTCTGCCCGGACCCTGCCCTCGATCATCACGCCATCCTTCTTCCATGGCCGCACAATTGCCGATGCGTTGAAACTCTTGACCGCAATGAGGTCTTGATCGTCGGCAATCGCCGCGCGCTGGTCTTCGTCCGCCGTGAAAGTCTCAGTGCGTCCGCGGCGTGGCAGGGTACGAATGTTGACCGGGTGGGAAAACGGTAGATCGCTCATGCTGCACGCTCCTGCGCAATCGCAGGCCACGGATCGTCACTCGTCAAGATGTCAGCCTCCTGCATGGCGGCTAGCTTCTCAACACCTGCCAACATGTAGTCGGCCAATGCATGGTCCGCCTGATTAACAGAATCTTCGTCCGGGCGCAGATTGCGCGCCATGGCTTCTGCTATCGCTTGCGTTCGCTCGTCAGAAGCAAGTGCCTTCTCCATCGCGCCGGTACGGCCGTAGAAGACGCGCGTCATTTTATTGATCCGTTTCGGCACAACCTGATCGCCTACACCAGCTTCGCGAAGGGCAGCGTCCATATCGTCAATGAAGGAATCGAACACGTCCTGAGAGACAGCCCGCGCCTGGTCCGACCCATCTTTCAACCGGTGATGGAGCAGGAAAAGATGCAACACCAACGCCTCAAAGCGTCCGTCGAACGTGTCCGGCACTTCAAAACGCCGGAAAAACAACGGATCGCGTGCCCGCGCCACAACCGCGCCATAAAGGCGGTCTGCATGGCTCTGCGACGTGTTTTGCCTCTTCGCGAGGCCCATCAGGGCTTTGAACATGGCGTTTGCGTCCGTTAGAAGTTTCTCAATCGCGTTATTCCAAATATGTGGAGAGCGCGCGGGTGCGATATAAGGCGCGCCGCTCCGCACTACAAAGGGGCGTTTTGTCGGCCCTGATGTAGAGTACTGACCAAAGGTGGAAATCGACGATGCAACGAAGCAAGACCGTAAGCGCCACCCTGCTGGTAGCCACGCTCACCGCCAGTCTGGCTCTGACTGCCTGCAACCCCAGCCGTCAGGTCTACACCCACGGGTATCAGGTGAACGACGATGCATTAGCCCTTGTTCCAGAAGGCTCGTCCCGCGATCAGGTGCTTTTGACGCTGGGCACGCCTTCCACGACCCAGACTGAGGGTGATGGGAGTGAGACCTTCTATTACATTTCGCAGAAGAAAGAGCGTCCCGTGGCTTTTATGGCGGCCCGCGTGGTCGACCAGCGGGTGCTGGCTGTCGATCTGGACACGAATGATCAGGTCGAGCGCATCGCCAATTATGGCCTAAAAGACGGCAAGGTGTTCGACTTCGTTCGTCGCGTGACCCCGACAGGCGGAAAGGAAATTTCCTTTGTCGGTCAGCTGCTGCGGGCAGCCGGGTCGGTCAATCCGGCAAACGTCTTCAACCGCTAAGCGCGCATCATCAGTTCAATAAAAAAGGCCCGCAAACCGAACTGGTTTGCGGGCCTTTTTGTTTGGCTCACCCGGCCTGCAAACAGGCCGGGCTTATCGGGTCTGCTTAGTGAGCCAGTACAGCCAGGAGCAGAAGGGCCACGATGTTCGTGATCTTGATCATCGGGTTTACGGCTGGGCCAGCGGTGTCCTTGTAGGGGTCACCAACGGTGTCACCGGTCACGGAAGCCTTGTGCGCCTCACCACCCTTCTCGTGCTTCACGCCATCCTTGTCGATGAAGCCATCTTCAAAGGACTTCTTGGCGTTATCCCATGCACCGCCACCGGCAGTCATGGACACAGCCACGTAGAAGCCGGTGACGATCACACCCAGAAGCATCGCGCCAAGGGCAGCGAAGGCATCTGCCGGGCCGGAGATCGCACGCACCAGGAAGAACACCACGATAGGCGACAGAACCGGCAGCAGCGACGGGATGATCATTTCCTTGATTGCCGAGCGCGTCAGCATGTCGACGGCACGGGCGTAATCCGGTTTGGACGTGCCAGCCATGATGCCAGGGTCCGCCTTGAACTGACGACGCACCTCTTCCACCACGGAGCCGCCTGCACGACCCACAGCGGTCATGGACATGCCGCCGAACAGGTACGGCAGCAGGCCACCGAATAGCAGACCTGCCACGACGTAGGGGTTGGACAGATTGAACAGCGTGTCAGCGTTGATGCCGAAGAAGACCGAACCTTCCTGCGCGTTGGACGCGAAGAACTTCAGGTCTTCGGTATAAGCAGCAAACAGCACCAGAGCACCCAGACCGGCAGAACCGATAGCATAACCCTTGGTCACCGCTTTGGTGGTGTTACCGACCGCATCAAGCGCGTCCGTCGTGGAGCGCACTTCAGCAGGCAGTTCCGCCATTTCGGCGATGCCACCGGCGTTATCGGTCACGGGGCCGAATGCATCCAGCGCCACCACGAAACCGGCCAGCACCAGCATCGCCGTCACCGTGATCGCGATACCAAACAGACCGGCCAGCGAGTAGGTGATGAGAATGCCTGCGATGATGATGATCGCGGGAATGGCACAGGCTTCCAGCGACACGGCCAGACCCTGGATCACGTTCGTGCCATGTCCCGTCACCGATGCCTGGGAGATGGACTGCACCGGGCGATAGTCAACGCCGGTGTAGTATTCGGTCACCCAGATGATGAGGCCCGTCACGATCAGACCCGCCAGCATGCAGTAGAACAGGTCAGCGCCGGTAAAGCTCGTGCCCGTTGATGTCGTGAACTCGGTGGAACCACCGACCCAGAAGAACATCAGACCGCCAAGTGCGACTGCGGATAGGACTGCACAGGCGATAAAGCCCTTATAGAGCGCGCCCATGATCGAGTTGTTGGAGCCCAGCTTCACGAAGAACGTGCCGATAATCGAGGTGATGACGCAAACCCCGCCGATCACCAGCGGCAGCAGCATCAGCAGCGATGCGGCTTCGCCAGCGAAGAAGATCGAGGCGAGAACCATGGTGGCGACCACGGTCACAGCATAGGTCTCGAACAGGTCAGCAGCCATACCGGCGCAGTCGCCCACGTTGTCGCCCACGTTGTCGGCGATCGTCGCCGGGTTGCGCGGGTCGTCTTCCGGAATACCGGCTTCCACTTTACCGACAAGGTCGCCGCCGACATCTGCACCCTTGGTGAAGATACCACCGCCGAGACGGGCAAAGATCGAGATCAGTGATGCGCCGAAGCCGAGAGCCACGAGACCGTCGACAACGGTGCGGGACGTGTTTTCAAAACCCATCGGGCCGGTGAGCACGAAGTAGTAAACGGCGACGCCCAACAGGGCGAGGCCAGCCACCAGCAGGCCGGTGATAGCACCGGACTTGAAGGCGATATCCAGACCACCGGCGAGCGACTTCGATGCAGCCTGCGCGGTGCGCACGTTAGCACGAACGGAGACGAGCATGCCGATGAAACCGGCGATACCGGACAGGACGGCACCGATTGCAAAACCGATAGCAGCCACAGCGCCCAGCAGCAGCCAGGCAATAACGAAGACCACCGCGCCAACGATGGAAATTGTGAGGTACTGACGCGAAAGATAGGCGGTTGCGCCTTCCTGAATCGCGCCTGCGATTTCCTGCATGCGGGCGTTGCCTGCGTCTGCGCTCATCACGGAGCGCGATGCCCAGATGGCATAGACGATCGACAACAGTCCGCAGACGATTGCGAAATAAAGGGGGGTCATTTTGAACTTCCCAGATGATGTGATGTGTCCTGATGATCCCGCTTCAGAATTTGGCCGGGTAGAGCAGAACGTTTAATCGGGCCGGGAACCGGTGGAAGGCTCCCAACTTCCGCGCGCATGCTTAAAGCGGCGAGACGAAATTTCAACCTTTACGGCGAAAAAACGGCGTATATCGCCGCAGGCTTCTCGTTCAGCCAACTTTGGCGGTGGCGCGCGATTTCAGGGCCAGCCAAGCCAGCGATCCAAGGCACAGAATCGTCACAGGGAAGACGACTATGTTGATCGCATCCCAGCCAGCCTCACCGAACATGTTTAGCGTGTTGCCGGACATAAAGGAGCCGAAGGCGACCATACCGAAGAGGATGAAATCATTCGCGCCCTGCGCCTTCGATTTTTCAGACGGTTCATAGCAATCGGTCAGCATTGCAGTCGCGCCGATGAAGCCGAAATTCCAGCCGACGCCGAGAAGGATCAATGCAATGTAGAAATTGGCAAGCGATATTCCGGCCAGCGCCACCAGCGCGCAGAGGATAAGCAGCACCATGCCGGTCGCAACGATCGTCTCCTTGCCGAAGCGCGTGATCAAATGCCCGGTGAAGAAAGACGGGCCAAACATTGCCATCACGTGCCACTGGATGCCCCATGTCGAGTCGTCCGGAGAGAAACCGCACAACGCCATAGCGAGCGGCGCTCCCGTCATCACATAGGCCATCAGTGCATAGGCACCGGTTGCGCAGGTGACGGACACCAGAAAACG
The DNA here is from genome assembly GCA_039208305.1 of Pseudomonadota bacterium. Taxonomy (GTDB): domain Bacteria; phylum Pseudomonadota; class Alphaproteobacteria; order Rhizobiales; family Rhizobiaceae; genus Pseudahrensia. The sequence goes on along the minus strand of JBCCRF010000054.1, from coordinate 2,615 downwards.
CGGCTGCGCCATGATTTGCAGCAATGGGCGCCCTTTATCGGCAGCAGCCCGCTCTTCCTTCGTCGCCGGACGCTCGAAACGCAGGAGCGACAGCACGAAAACACCCGCCAGCATAAGAAAAGCGCCTGCGAAATAAGCACCGGCAAACTCGACGGGTGCGAAGAAATCGCGGAAATAGATCGCCGTTTGCGGGCCGATCACGGCAGCGAAAATACCACCTGCCAGCACCCAAGAAATCGCCTTGGGTTTAAAGTCTGGAGTCCCCTCGTCTGCGGCAGCGAAGCGATATTGCTGCGTAAAAGAACTGCCGCAGCCCGACAGCGCCATTCCGATGCAAAACATCCAGAAATCGGCCTTCATAATGGCGTAGCTGCACAACAGCGCACCACAAATGCCGACGACGGCGCCGAACATGAACCCAAGCCGTCGACCGACGCGGGCCATCAGCATGGCCGCGGGCAGCGCCATCAGCGCAACACCAAGATTGTAGCCTGTCACCGGTGCCGTCGCGAGGGACTTGTCCGCGCCGAGCAGATACATGCCTGCCAAACCACCAAGGGCGATGGAGATAGGCGCTGCTGACCCACAAACGGCCTGCGCCATCGACAGGAGCAGTGCGTTGCGCCGCGCCGAGGCGTTCGGGTCAGCTGCGGTAGCGGTGTGGGTCTCGTCCGTGGACATGGGTATCAGCGATGCTGGTAGGAGGCTTCTGCCACCTCTACTGGCACACCACGGTGCGAAACACGAACCGCAGATTCCCCCCCGGAGCCAGACGCTTGAATTGAACCGATAATCGTAAGCTCGGTCTCGCAAGCTTTGGCCGCAGCAATCAGATCAGCTTTACGATCCTGCGGTGCGGTCAATAGAATCACATAGTCGTCGCCACCCGTCGCCATAGCGGTGAGTATCAATGTGTCATCGCAATTCACAACGCGCTTTGCAGCGTCGGAGACCGGCATATCCGCTAGATCAATATCTGCACTCACACTGCTCGCATTGCACAGCTTGGCGAGGTCTCCGATCAATCCATCCGATACATCCATCGCCGCCGACGCCCCCTGCCCCACGATCGGCGCAGTGAGCCATGTTTCGGTAGGCACAGCTTGGCGACGCGACAACGCATCGCTGTCGCGGCCAGAGGCCTTGAGCTCACCTATCCGTATCTTCAACCCAAGCACAGCGTCGCCAATCGATCCGCACACAGCGACGAAGTCTCCCGGCTTCGCCCCCAGACGACTGATATAGCGGTCAGGATTGCAGGAGCCGAACATCGTCACCGCGATTGTCAAACGCTCGGGCGAGCGCGTCGTGTCACCTCCAAGAAGGATAATGCCAGACGACGTCAGATCGTCTCGCAATCCGCATGCGAAACGTTCGACATCATCATCGTTCCACCGATCTGGAACGCCCAGCGAAAGCATCATCGCTTGTGACGCGACGCCCTTGGCTGACAAGTCGGATGCGTTCACGCGAACCGCCTTGCGTGCAATCAGATCGGACGCATCATCGCTGAAGAAATGAATGCCTTCGACAATTGTGTCCGCTGTAACCGCAACCGAACACCCCGCATCCGGCATCCATACAGCAGCGTCGTCCAGCAATCCGAAACTGCCTTCCTTCACCAGTGGTGCGAAATGGCGAGCGATCCAGTCGAATTCGCCGCTCCGGGGCATGGTTACGCGTCTGCAGCGGGGTCGTCCGCTTTTTCGGCCAGCGCATCTACAGCTTCACCCTCGGGAAGGTTTTTTGGATCGAGTTCACCGTCGCGCAGTTGCCGCGCGATATGGTCCAACACGCCGTTGACCATCTTTGGCTCATCGCTTTCGAAAAACGCGCGGGTGACCTCGATATATTCGCTCACGACCACCCGGGCGTTCACATCGGGTCGATTGATCAGTTCGAACACCGCAGCCCGCAGCACCGCCCGCAACGTGGAATCAATCCGTGACAGCGGCCAGTCTTTCGTCAGCGCAGCATGAATGATGGGATCGATCTTGCGCTGGTCACGAACCACACCTCCGACAATGCCACGAAACCAGGAAGCGTCTGCGTCGCGATACGTCTCACCATCAATCTCACGTCCGAGACGGAAATTCTCGTATTCGGCGACGACTTCCGTCAGCCCAGCGCCGCCGATATCCATCTGATAGAGCGCCTGCACGGCGGACAGCCGGGCTGAGCCGCGCTTGTTGGCCGGTTTGACAGGTTTCTCCTTCGCCACCATCGCCTCAGGCTCCCATCAGCTTGGCGCGAAGCTCGATCATGTCCAACGCGGCAGCCGCAGCATGACCGCCCTTGTTGAGATCGTTCGGGTCGGCACGACGCAGCGCCTGCTCCTCATTCTCGGTGGTCTGGATGCCGTTCCCAAGCGCAAGACATTCAGCAATTGTCATGTCCATGATGGCGCGAGCACTCTCAAACGCTACGATGTCGAAATGCGCCGTCTCCCCGCGGATCACGCAGCCCAGCGTGACAAAGCCATCGTAATGCTTGCCACCGGTCGCCATGCCTTCCAGCGCCATGGAAATAGCAGCGGGAACTTCCAAAACTCCCGGCACGTCGATCTTGTCCCAGGTTGCGCCGCGCTCCTTCAGCACGGCTGCTGCGCCGTCCAC
>JBCCRF010000053.1:0-12947 GCA_039208305.1 Pseudomonadota bacterium | reverse complement strand
TTTGCTGGTCCATCACAAAGCGCCATTGTGGCGCACAACCCACCCTTTGCGCTGCGCCTCGCCCCTGCTAGGGGATGCCGGGAGTGCCTCCCACGCTTCCATATCTTATCACGGGTGACCCGCACCCGACCTGCCGAAAGCCTGTCCCATGAGCGAACACAACAACCTGCCCGATACCGAAGTTTCCGTTCGCGAGGTCTTCGGTATCGATTCCGATCTTACCGTGCCCGCTTATAAAGAGGCGAGCGAGCACGTGCCCCCGGCGGACAAGGACTACCTCTTCGATCATGACACCACGCTGGCAATCCTGGCAGGGTACGCCCACAATCGCCGTGTGATGGTAACCGGCTATCACGGCACCGGTAAATCCACCCATATTGAGCAGGTGGGCGCGCGACTGAACTGGCCCACGGTCCGTGTGAACCTTGACAGTCACATCTCGCGCATCGACCTCGTCGGTAAAGATGCCATCGTGCTGCAGGATGGCCAGCAGGTAACAGAGTTCAAGGACGGCATCCTGCCTTGGGCGCTTCAGAACAACATCGCGCTGGTGTTTGATGAATACGACGCAGGTCGCCCCGATGTGATGTTCGTTATCCAGCGTGTGTTGGAGGTCGCCGGTCGCCTGACGCTGCTCGACCAGAGCCGCGTTATCCATCCGCACCCGGCCTTTCGCCTGTTCGCCACCACCAACACGGTGGGCCTTGGCGACACGTCGGGTCTCTATCACGGCACACAGCAGATCAACCAAGGCCAGATGGACCGCTGGTCCATTGTTACCACGCTCAACTATCTGCCCCACGATCATGAAGCAGGGATCATCACTGCCAAGACACCGGCCTGGCAGAACGACGAGGGCCGCCAGACCATCGACCGCATGGTCCGTGTTGCAGATATGACCCGCGCCGCCTTCATCAATGGCGACCTTTCCACCGTCATGAGCCCGCGCACGGTGCTCACTTGGGCGGAAAATGCGGTCATCTTCGGCAACACCGCTTTCGCTTTCCGCCTAACGTTCCTGAATAAATGCGACGAGCTTGAACGCAGCCTCGTCGCCGAGTTCTACCAGCGTGCTTTTGGTGAAGAGCTAAAGGAATCCGCGGTCAACGTGGCGCTGGCCTAAGCAACCAGGCCCATGGCTCAGCTACCCAAATCTCCTGCTACCGTTCAAGGGCCGACGATCGGGGACAATTCCCGTAATACGGCGTCGATTGCTGACATGGAGCCGCTGAAGGTTTCTGTGGCGACCTGTATGCGCGCGATCGCGCAGGATGCCGAACTGGAGATTACCTACGGCAAGGAGAAGCCTGGGATTGCCGGGCAGCGGGTGCGACTGCCGGAACCGTCGCGCTCGCCATCGACTGCGGAGATCGCGGTCACGCGTGGCCTGTCGGATTCCATGGCGTTACGCCGCGCGAAACATGACAGCGGCGTCCACGCCAAGCATATGCCGACGGGTGACAATGCCCGTGCCGTTTTCGACGCCGTGGAGCAGGCGCGGGTGGAGGCCATCGGCTGCCGCGCGATGGACGGTATGGCCGACAATCTTGGCCATATGCTCGAAGATAAATATATGCGCGCCGGCCATGCCGACGTGACGAACCGCGATGACGCGCCGCTTGAAGATGCCGTTGCCATGTTGCTGCGGGAAAAGCTGACAGGCCTTGCCGTACCGCGTTCCGCCGAAGCCGTTGTCGATCAATGGCGCGACTGGATTGAAGAGCGCGCGGGCGACGCGTTCGACAAGCTGGGCGACCAGCTGGACGACCAGGACGGCTTTGCCCGCGCCACCCATGATCTGCTGCAGAACCTGGAAATGGGTGACGAGATCAGTTCTGACGGGTCCGACAACGAGACTGAAGAGGACGGCAACGACGACGAGCAAGACCCCAATCAGGAGGAGATGGAGCGCGAGAACGAGGAGAGTACCGGCACCGAGGAAGCGCAGCCCGACGAACAGGAAGCGGCGGGCGACGAGCAGGAAACCGGTGAGATGGACGCGCAGGAGACCACCGGCGAAGACATGATGGACGATGACGAGGAGCCAGCGGAAACGCCCGGCGAGACGCAACGTCCCGATCTGCCCTTCTCTGACCTGCCGCCGACCGTCGACTATAAAGCTTATATGACCGAGCACGACGAGGAAATTCGTGCCGAGGAGCTCTGCGAGGATGCGGAGCTGGAGCGGTTGCGGGCTTTCCTCGACAAGCAATTGTCGCATCTGCAGGGCGTCGTCGGCCGCCTCGCTAACCGCTTGCAGCGCCGCTTGATGGCGCAGCAGGATCGCGGCTGGGACTTCGATCTGGAAGAGGGTTATCTCGATAGCGCCCGCCTGACTCGGATCGTCACCGACCGCACGGCACCGCTGTCGTTCAAGATGGAGCGGGATACGGAATTCCGCGACACGGTGGTGACGCTGGTGCTGGACAATTCCGGTTCCATGCGCGGCCGGCCGATTACCGTCGCTGCCACCTGCGCCGACATTCTGGCCCGCACTCTGGAGCGTTGCGGTGTGAAAGTGGAAATCCTCGGCTTCACCACGAAGGCGTGGAAAGGCGGGCAGGCGCGTGAGGCGTGGCTGAAGGCGGGCAAACCTCCCGCGCCGGGCCGTCTCAACGATCTGCGGCACATCATCTATAAGGCGGCCGACGCGCCCTGGCGGCGCGCCCGTAAGAACCTCGGCTTAATGATGCGCGAGGGCCTGCTGAAGGAAAATATCGACGGCGAGGCGCTGGACTGGGCGCATAAACGTCTGCTCGCCCGCCCCGAGCAGCGCAAGATACTAATGATGATTTCAGACGGCGCACCTGTGGATGATAGCACCCTGTCGGTGAACGCGGGTAACTATCTGGAGCGCCACCTGCGCTACGTCATCGAAGAGGTGGAGGAGCGGTCCCCGGTGCAGCTTCTCGCAATAGGTATCGGCCACGATGTGACGCGCTACTACAAGCGCGCCGTGACAATCGTAGACGCCGAAGAGCTGGCGGGTGCGATGACTGAGCAGTTGGCCGCGCTCTTCGAAGAGGAAGCACCCCAACGCCGCCGCCCCGCGAAGCGTCGCCGGGCCTCTGCCATGATCGGCTAGATCATGTCCATCTTCGATGGAAACGCTCTAGCCATTTTCTCTGCGCTCACGCTATCGGCCTAACGGCCTTCGCTACGCGGGTGCGACGCATTCGCGTCGGGTCGGCACTTGCCTCCCTCGCGAGCCAAAAAAGGTTTGGCTCGCTCTAAGCCGTCTGCGGCTGGCGTTTCGCTAGAAGCCCGTAGGGCAACAACATCGCAAGGCCGACGGCGATCTTCACTATGAAGTCTCCAGCCGCCAGCGAAACCCATAGCGGCACTTCTGACCCAACGCCAAGGAACGGTACGCCGAAGCCAAGCGAACCGGGCTCGCCGCCGAAATCAAGCATCGCGAAGAGCGGTGCGAAGGCCAGCGCGAAAAAGAGCACCGTGTCGATGGCTGAGCCTAGCAGGCTGGAGATCAGCGGTGCTTTCCACCACGTGCTGGCGCGCAGTTTGTCGAAGATCGATACGTCGAGCAGCTGCGCCGTCAGGAAGGCCGTGCCGGAAGCGATCGCGATACGCGGGGTGGCGAGCCAGATGGACAGAGCAACGGCGATGAAGAAGCCGGTGAGTACCACCATGCGGGCGCGGTAGGTGCCGAACTGACGATTGGTGAGATCCGTCACAAGAAAGGCGATCGGGTAAGTGAAAGCACCCCAGGTGAGCAGATCGGCGAGATTCACGCCGCCGAGCGTCATCTGCAGCGGAAACTGCACGAGATAATTGGAGGCGATCACCACCGCTGCCATGGCAGCGATGAAGGGTGCGATTGAGCGGATCATGGTTCAGCTTTCAGGGTTCGCCCGCTGTCGGGCGCGTCATCTGGCGGTGCGTTAAAGCAAGCCTACCGATTTGGAAAGGGGTTAGTCAGCAGTTGCGACCGAGCCGGCCGTCAGTTCGCTCGTTGGCGTCCCGTTGGTCAGGAACGGGTCTCGGACCGCTTGCTGCGGTGCAGCAGCCGGCGCCGCCGTTGGCACCGGCTTCGGCGCGGGTTGTTCTACCGTCACGCCGGGCAACACCTGCTCCAGCGTCAGCGGAGCCAGCGCAACGGGATCGCGCCTTTCAGCCTTGGCCAGCAGTTCCTCGAAGGCGGTGGCGCTTTTCGACTGGTATTCAGCGAAGGCGAGCGCGGTTGTGCGTGGCATTTTGCGGGTCGGGCAAGCCTGAGTGGAGATGTATCGCGCGCTGGACTGCGTGTTAAACTCGTAGCGCTTCTCGCAGACATCGACCTTCGGTGGCACCTTCGTGATCTCGAAATGATCGTGCCCCTTCTTCAGCATTTGCCAGAAGGGGAAGTGTTCGCTGTCGCGGCTCTGCACCATGTTCTCCTCCGTCATGCGGAAGGGGAAGGCCTGGATCTGGAACGACCGCTGCCCGCCTTTGAAGGCGTCGCGCGCGAGTGCGTAAATGACTTCGACCTGCTGATCTGTCATGGCGTAGCAGCCAGCCGAAGAACACGCGCCGTGTACCATCAGGTGGGTGCCCGTGCGACCATGGGAGCGGTCATAGGCGTTCGGGAAGCCAATATTGAAGGCGAGGTGGTATTTGCTGCGCGGGTTCATCAGCCCCGGCGTGACGTGGTAGAAACCTTCAGGCGCCTGCTTGTCGCCTTCCTTGAACTTCGGCCCCAGCTTGCCGGACCATTTGCAGATCTCGTACTCCGCCAGCATGGCGTAGCGACCGCTGCGGGTTTTCTTCCAGATTTCGAGCGTGTTTTCCTGCTTGAAGATTCGCACCATGATGGGCGCGTTCGCGTCCATGTTCTTGGCTTTCATCTTGGAAACCAGCTTTTTCGGTACTGTTACGTGGGCCTTGGTGTCGAGGCCCGCGAGATTGTCCTGACAGCCGCTCAGTACGGCACCAGCGACGGCCAGTGTCGCCAGTAGCTTGGCCGGTCTTGGAACCGATCTGGGCAGGGCAGTGTGAAACATGATACTCGGCTGAAATGGTGCACGCGCGGACGCTCGACTGCGCGAGAGACCCTTCATAACCCCTCAAACTTGACGTTGTCTTGACGGCGTAAGCCACTTCACGCGCAAGTGAGTGGGCAGAATGGCTGCTGTGGCGGCGTTGCTACAGGTTGCGCCCGATGGCGAGAAACTTCTCGCGGCGCTCAGCGCGCAGTTCGTCGCCGGATTTGCCGTCCAGTTCCTTTAACGCGTCTTCGATCGTGTCGGCGGTGGCGTCGATGACATCTGTCTCGCCGCGATGAGCGCCACCCACCGGTTCAGCGATGATGCCGTCGATGATGCCTAACTGCTTCAAGTCTTGTGCGGTGATCTTCATCGAGGTTGCCGCTTCCTGGGCGCGGGTCGCGTCGCGCCACAAGATGGAAGCTGCACCTTCCGGCGAGATGACGGAGTAGATCGCGTGTTCCAGCATATAGACGCGGGAGGCTGCTGCGATGGCTATTGCGCCGCCGGAGCCGCCTTCGCCAATGATGACGGAGATCATCGGCACTTTGAGGTTTAGACAGGCTTCGGTGGAACGGGCGATCGCTTCCGCCTGGCCGCGCTCTTCCGCGCCAATGCCGGGATAGGCGCCCGCCGTATCGACCAGCGTGATGACCGGCAGGTTGAACCGTTCTGCCATTTCCATAATGCGGATAGACTTGCGGTAGCCCTCTGGCCGCGCCATGCCAAAATTGTGCTTCAGCCGCGATTGGGTGTCGTTGCCCTTTTCATGGCCGATGATGGCAACCGAGCGGCCACGGAAACGGCCGATGCCGGTCTGGATAGCGTGGTCATCGGCATAGGCACGGTCGCCTGCGAGCACCTGAAAATCCTCAACCATGGCTGCGACATAGTCTTTAAAATGAGGGCGATCGGGGTGGCGGGCAACCTGCGTCTTTTGCCACGGGTCCAGCTTTTTGTAGAGGTCCGCCAGTGCGGATTGCGATTTGGCCTCCAGCTTGGCGACCTCTTCGTCGATCTTCACCGCATCATCGGCTTCGCCAACGGTGCGCAACTCGCGCACTTTGCCGTCGAGATCGGCGATCTGCTTTTCAAATTCGAGATAAGTCTGCATCGGTCGATCCGGACGACGTGGGATTTGAAGCTATGTGAGCGGATAGGCGGCGGCAAGCTGGCCTGCCGCCAATGGCGACGATCAGGCTGCTGCGTCCGTGTCGTCAGCTGTTTCTGCTCCGTCTTCTTCACCCTCCGGCTTGGGTCCGCGGCGCGGTCCCTTGGCGAGGTTGGCTTCGATGACCTGCACGGCTTCCGTTTCGGAGATCTTTTTCACCACCGAAATCTCACGTGCCATGCGCTCCAGGGCTGCTTCGTAAAGCTGGCGTTCGGAGTAGGACTGTTCCGGTTGAGTGTCGGAGCGGAAAAGATCACGCACAACCTCAGCAATCTGGATCAGATCACCGGAATTGATCTTCGCATCATATTCCTGCGCGCGGCGGCTCCACATGGTGCGCTTGATGCGGGCGCGGCCCTGCACGGTCTTCAGCGCCTTGTCGACGAGCTTTGGCTCGGCGAGTTTGCGCATACCGACGCTTTCGATTTTCGGCACCGGCACGCGAAGGGTCATCTTGTCCTTGGCGAATTCGATGACGAAAAGTTCCAGCTCGAAACCGGCCACTTCCTGCTGCTCGATCTCGGTGATCTGGCCGACGCCATGGGCCGGATAGACAATGTATTCGCCGGTTTTGAAACCCTGTCGCTGAACCGCTTTCTTGGCTGCCATGTGCCATACTCTCCTGCTGAGTGCTGCCCGGAGGATATGGGCATCGCACCGTCTATTTCCAAATCGCCCGCAGCCGCATGCGAGCACCGCGCCGTCACCGCACCTGCGCGCCGCGTCCGGTCGAGCGACCTTTTGCGTAGCGCAGTTGCGTTGTGTTCAGGTTGAAAAACTGCCTCGCCCGTTTGCCCGGTCAAAACCGATACGGAATGATTGCAGCCAAAGTTCGGCGCGCGGCCTAGCCCGCAACACCGGAAATGAACGTGAGTGACGGCGTTAGCAAAGAGCTATCACAAAAATCGGTGATTTTCAACGAGATCAGGCGGTCCAGAAGCGGTTTGGTAGGCTAATTGCCTTCACCAGGCTCAGCCGAGAAGTATTTCTCCAACTTGCCCTTCTCGCCATCGAACTTCTCAGCGTCCTCGGGCGGTTCGCCCTTCATCATAATATTGGGCCATTTTTCGGCATATTCCGCGTTGATCTTCAGCCATTGGTCGAGGCCAGGATCGGTATCCGGCTTGATAGCTTCGGCAGGACACTCGGGTTCGCACACGCCGCAATCGATGCACTCGTCTGGGTGAATGACGAGCATGTTTTCGCCTTCGTAGAAACAGTCCACGGGACAGACTTCGACGCAGTCCATATATTTGCATTTGATGCAGTTGTCGGTGACGAGATAGGTCATTCGCGCTGGCGTGCCTTCAGCCTGATGAATTCCGGTTCTTTGCAATCGTGTTAATGGCGTGGTTGTCCGAAAACAAGCGATGCTGTGCTACGGTGCCTGCGGCATCTGAAATCATCTTCGCTTATCAATCGGTATCGCGAAGGCGGTTCAACTCGCGGCGCTGTTTCTTGGTAGGACGACCGGAACCTTCCTCACGCACTGCCTGAGGTAGCGGTCTGGTGGCCGGGTCTTTTTTTGGCACAGCTGGCGAGAGGTCCTCATACATGTGGCGCGCCTCCTCGTAAGGGCCGCGCCGTTCCGGCATGGCAATAACTTTCAGCACCTTGATTTGCCGGTCAAGAGTAACGGTCAGAACATCATCGGCTGCGAGCGCGCGACTGGGCGAGGAGATGCGTTCGCCATTGACCCGCACTCTGCCGCCGCGAATGAGGGACGATGCGAGGGAGCGCGTTTTCACGATGCGGGCGAACCACAGCCATTTGTCGGCCCGCAGGCGGGGGAGTGTGTCGAAATCAGGCATGGCTTTGCCCGTGTGACCATGTGGTGCTTGTGTCGATGAGACTGCGTTGCAACCGCAAAGGCTACTTGCCCTTCTTCGACTTGCCGCCCTTGCCGGACATGTCGTCTTTTAGCGCCATTAGCGCCGCAAAGGGGTTGTCCGGATCGATAGGCTTGTTGGCCGCCGGGCGCTTGTCCTGGCGCGGGCCACGATTGCTGTCCTTGCCGGAGCGCGGCGGGCGGTTGCCCTTGCCGCTGTGTGGCTTGCCTTTGGCGTTGCGGTCGCCACGGCCCTGCCGGTTGTCGCGGTGCTGCGGGCGTCCACCCTGATGGCGACGGTCGCGGGCCGGACGCCATATGTCGACACGCTTCTCTTCTTCCGGCTCTGTTTCGGCGGCCATTACCTGCGCTGCGGCATCGGCGACCGGTGCTTCAGTGGTGGCCTCGACGCCGGGTGTATCGTCGATATGTCCTGCGACAGCGGCGGCGGCATGAGCCTCGGTCTCCTGCGGGGCAGTGTGCATTTCTGCAGGCTCGTGAGGCGTCACTCTGACAGCGGGTGGTACGAATCCGGCGTCCGGCGCGGCTGCCTGTGTTTCTTCCACCAGTTGCGGGGCGTCCTCGAAATGCTCAGCAACCGTTGCTGCGGCCTGCGCTTCCACAGCGATCTCCTGGACGAGGTTCTCCGCCGCCGCCTCTTCCTTGGGCGCGCGGGCGGCGATATCCCATTGCTCTAGCTTCTTCTTGACAGCATCGGCTTTCATGCTCTCGTTGCGATAGCCTAAGCCCTTCAGCACGTCCGCCATATCCTCATGGGTCGCGCCGAGGATGGACAGCATGGCGTTTGTCACCATAAAGCCCGCACCGTCCCACGCGCCTTCCGGCCGATCAGCGGGTTTGTCGGCGTTGAAACGCCAGGCGATGGCGGGGCGGATGAAATCGGCCAGTCGCTCGAGAATATCGATGCGGACGGCTTTTGACCCCAGCACGCGGAAACCTGCAAGTTGGTAGAACTCGCTTTCAAAGGATTGGTCAGCCACCACGGACGTGCGGCCGTTGGCGAGCGCGGTGACGATCTCCACCCGGCCTGGCGCATCCATCTTCTCGTTTTTTAATGCCCAGAGTAGCGTCACCAAGCCGGCAGGGGCTGGCTTTAGTAGAGCAGGCACGAAAATGTGGTGCGCGCCGAAGCGCGCACCCTTGCGGCGCAGGGTGGCGCGTTGCGTCTGTTCCAGCGCGCGAACATCTTCGGCAATGTCGGGACGGGCCACGGTGCCGAGCGCCTCAACAAGACGGAAGGCGACACCACGGGCCATGCCCTCCATGTCGCTGTCGTCGCAGAGATCGCGCAACGGCTTCAACAGCGTGTCGATATGATGGCCGATCCAGCGGTCCAGCCGTGCCGCCACCTTGTCGCGCGCAGGTCCGGAGAGCTGTTCGTCTGCCAGCAAGATGACGCGAGGTTTCAGCGCGTCTTCGCCTGCAGCAAGCTTGCCTACCGGCGCGCCGATCCACCGCAGCGTGCCGTCATTGTCCAGCACCACATCGGAATTTGGAGCCGCCGCCATGCGGTCGGCACGCTTTTCAATTTCCGCTGCCAACGCTTTCTGCGCGGCACCCAGCACGGCTTTTGCGTCGGGGCCATCGGCGGAAGCGTCCATCGTGAAGCGAAATCCGGCCAGCTCACCCACATGGTGGCCTTCCACGGTGACCTCACCGGTGGCAGAGATTTCAGCTTCCAGCATCGCGTTTTCCCGCAGCCTCTTCATCAGCACGGATGTCCTGCGGTCCACGAATCGTTTCGTCAAGCGATCATGCAGTGCGTCGGACAGGCGGTCCTCGATGGCGCGGGTCTCGCCCTGCCAATGGGCGCCGTCCTTCAGCCAGCCCGCACGATGGGACACAAAGGTCCAGGTGCGGATATGAGCGATGCGGTTGGACAGCGCATCGATATCGCCGGTAGTGACATCGGTCTGCCGCACCTGATGCGCGAACCAGTCCTCATCAATATGGCCGTGATCGGCGAGATCGCGATAGATCGTGGCCAGCATGTCGGAATGGTTGGCCGGCGCGATCTTGCGGTAATCGGGGATCTGCGCCACCTGCCAAAGCATGCCTACTTGCTCCGGCGTTTGCGTGCGGTCGCGAATATCCGCCATCGCTGCCATGGCGGTGAGCGCACGTTGGTCAGTCGCTGTGGGGGCTTTGACCAGCACCGGATTTTTTGACGGTTGGTCGAGGCTGACCAGCAGGCCTGTGAGGCTATCGAAATCGAGATCGCGGTTGCGCCATTGCAGCAGCTTCTCAGCGGGAAACTCATGCGCCTCCAGCCGCTTGACCAATTCGTCTTCGAAGGGATCGACCTTGCCCGTCACACCGAACGTGCCGTCGCGCGTGTGGCGTCCGGCCCTGCCTGCGATCTGGGCGAATTCGGCGGGCTTCAAACGGCGGTGGGCGTATCCATCGAACTTGCTGTCCTGTGCGAAGGCGACGTGATCGACGTCGAGATTGAGGCCCATTCCGATGGCGTCCGTCGCCACCAGAAAATCCACATCGCTCGATTGATACAACTCCACCTGCGCGTTGCGGGTCCGGGGCGACAGCGACCCCAGCACAACGGCAGCCGCCCCGCGCTGGCGGCGGATCAGTTCCGCGATGGCATAGACCTCGTCCGCGCTGAACGCGACGATTGCAGAGCGACGGGGCAGGCGGGTGATCTTTTTCGAGCCCGCATAGTGCAACTGGCTCATGCGGGGGCGGGTAACGATATTGATGCCGGGCAGTAGCGCTTCCAGCGCGGGGCGCAGAATTTCGGACCCCAGCAACATGGTCTCGTGAGTGCCGCGTAGGTTCATCAGCCGGTCGGTGAAGGTGTGGCCGCGGTCGAGGTTGGTGGCGAGTTGCACCTCGTCGATGGCCAGGAAATGCACATCGACATCCGGTGGCATGGCCTCCACTGTGGAGATGACGAAGCGTGCCTTCTCTGGCCTGATTTTCTCCTCACCCGTCACCAGCGCGACGGCTTCGGGGCCTACACGCTCCACCACGCGGGAATAAACCTCACGCGCCAGCAGGCGCAGGGGCAGGCCGATCATGCCGGAGGGTTGGGCCAGCATGCGCTCGATCGCAAGATGGGTTTTGCCGGTGTTGGTTGGTCCCAGGACCGCCGTGACCCCACGGCCCGTGCGGGCGTTTACCGCTCGGGTGGCGGTCTGCAGTTCCGGGTGGGAGTGGAGGTTCATGGCCGGTCGCTTCGTGAGAGATGGCTGGCGGAGCGCGAAGCAGCGGGCCGCTTCGCCAATACCTTACCTTAAAATGAACGCGACCGCCCGGTCCATCGGCGCAACAGCGCATCCCCGTTCATTTGTGGAACGGGGCAGGAACGGACCGTGTCCGAATCGGCTTTGATGGCGCGGCCCTGTTTCGTTCTCCACCAGATATGGTGGTGACGGCGAAGGCAGCACAACAAGAGATCGCCCGGACCGACGCAGATCTGGTCTGCGAGAAAGACGCGGTTTCAGAATGGAACAGTAACGAACACCGCCTAAGGCGAACGCTGCGCAACATCTTCATTGCAGCGGTCGGCCAAGTTGCCTTTTGGGGATATTCGGTCGCAGTTTTTTCAACAGCATCGCGATGCCGGGGCTACCCGCGAGCGGTGGCTGGTTTGAGCCGAGCTTAGAGGCCACCAGCGCGGGTTCGCCCAGCGCCGGAACAGCATTGTAGAGCTTTTGCGGTGACGAACAGCAGCCGACGCGCAAATGCTGCTTCAACCGTGGGGCACGAGATTGAACATCTCGTTGAAAGAGACAAGCGCAAGTGCGCTGGTCCTAAAAACCAGCGACGAAGTGCCGACGAATTGACGATTCGCCGCTAGTTCGCTGGCTTGCGCTTTGTTGGGCAGGAGCCTTCGTAGCTGCCGTCTGCATAGATCACGCAGGGCTCGGCGGGGTCCGTATTCAAGACGCTGCGGCGTACAGAATATCTGCGTTTCCCGCCGTCGCGGATAGAGCCAACTGCCGTGCGATCGACATTCGTTTTGTCGATGGCGATGCGGTCCTGATCCACGGGCAGAGGTTGTACGCCAGAGCCAGCCAGCGGCAGGATCAGAAGGGATCCGAGGCCGGCGACTGCGCAGAAACCGAAAGCTGCCTGGACAGGCGTGAAGCCCAGAATGCCGTCGCGCGATTCCGCTGCCTTCAAAGCCCGTGCGATGTATTCATCGTTTCTTGCCATTATCTGCCGTCCCCACACTGCCGTTTGGCGAAAGCATGGGGCGATGTGGTAAATATCCCGTTTACCAATTGAAAGCGAACCAAACCGCGTTTGGTCCGCGAGGGAGGCAAGTGCCGACCCGGCGCGGACGCGCCGCGCCTGCGCAGCGAAGGCCGCAAGGCCGACAGCGTGAGCGCAAAAGAGCTACAGCAGGTCCTGCAGCGGCGAGATCAGTGGCAGGTCGGCTTCTGGCATGGGGTAGTCTCGTAGCTGCATGGGGCGCACCCATTTGAGCGCCTGCGCTTCTCGGCTTTCGGGCTGGCCCCACCATTTGCGGCAGATATAGAGTGGCATCAGCAGGTGGAAATCGTCATATTCGTGGCTGGCGAAGGTCAGCGGCGCAAGGCAGGCCCGCTTGGTCTCAACGCCAAGCTCTTCGTTCAATTCGCGGATCAGCGCCTCCTCGGGAATTTCACCCGCTTCCACCTTGCCGCCGGGGAATTCCCACAGCCCTGCCATGCTTTTGCCCTCGGGCCGCTGCGCCAGCAGAATGCGATTGTCAGCGTCGATCAGCGCACACGCCACCACGAGCACGAGACGTTTGTTGCTCGCGGCATCGGGCTTTGGTTCAGTTGAAATATCCATCCGGGGCTTGCCAGTAGGTGTAGTCGTAAACCGGCATGAAGCCTTCAGCCTTATATAGATGACGGGCAGGTGTGTTGGTAGCCTCCACGGCCAACCACGCGCGCCGCGCGCCGGTTTTGACACCCCAGGCGAGCGCCGAGCGCAGTAT
>JBCCRF010000052.1:0-13001 GCA_039208305.1 Pseudomonadota bacterium | reverse complement strand
GGAACGCGCAACCCGTGTCATGCGTCCGCGATGATGATCAATGGCGAAACGGATGACGTCGGCTTCCACCTCTTCCAGCGTGCGGATATTGCCATCATCATTCAGCAGAGGTGCGCTGGCGTAGTGTTGTTGTGGCTCCGCTGCTGACTGCTCAGCTGCAATGTCCGGCGCAAGCGGGGCCACAGCGTCCACTACGGTGCGGGGCTTACCCGCCACGGGTAGTGGAACATCACGGCCAAGCGCGGCCAATATCTGCGGGAATTCGGCCGCTGTTAGCTGAGCTCCGTCGCACAGCACCACCGCGCGGAAGATCGCATTTTCCAACTGGCGGACATTGCCGGGCCAATCGTATTCCTGCAGCAGGTCGGCGGCCTCGCGGGTCAAACCGTGCAAGCCGCGCCGCCCTTCTTCAAGCGCGATGCGCGCGATGAAATGTTGAGCCAGCGGAACAATATCCTCGCGTCGCTTGCGCAGCGGCGGAATGGTGAGTGGAAAGACGTTGAGGCGGTAATAGAGATCTTCGCGGAACTCGCCCGCCTTTACCTGGGCAATCATATCGCGATTGGTGGCGGAAATCAGTCGTACATCTGTCTTGACCGGCTTGCTGGAGCCGACGGGGTCGATCTCCCCTTCCTGGATTGCCCGCAGCAGCTTCACCTGAAGATCGAGGCTCAGCTCGCCGACCTCGTCGAGAAAAAGCGTGCCGCCATCGGCCTGTTTGAACTTGCCGATGTGAGCACGGTCGGCCCCTGTGAAGGCACCTTTTTCGTGGCCGAAGAGAATACTCTCGGCCAGATTCTCCGGCAGCGCACCGCAATTGACGGTGATAAAAGGCTTTCCCCGTTTCGCGCTCTCGCCCTGAATGGCGCGGGCAATGACCTCCTTGCCAACACCGGATTCGCCCTCAATGAGCACAGGGATGGTGGAAGCTGCAGCGCGACGACCGAGGCCCATTGCACGGTCCATCGCCGGGCTGGAGGCGATCATA
Source organism: Pseudomonadota bacterium (assembly GCA_039208305.1). Taxonomy (GTDB): domain Bacteria; phylum Pseudomonadota; class Alphaproteobacteria; order Rhizobiales; family Rhizobiaceae; genus Pseudahrensia. The sequence continues at coordinate 12,013 of JBCCRF010000052.1, read as the reverse complement.
TCGTCGAAGGTGAAGGTACCATTGCCGGTTTTTTCAACGCGGCGGACGGCACTTTCCATCACCTCAAACTTCATCGCATTGGCGATGGACACCTTCAGGCGCTCGAAAGAGACGGGCTTTACGCAGAAGTCACAGGCGCCTGCCCGCATGGCCGACACCACCGTGTCGATCGACCCCTGCGACGTCTGCACGATAACCGGCTGCGTCAGGCCGTGTTCGCGCATCCGCTCCAACGTGCCCATACCATCAAGGCCGGGCATCACGAGATCGAGAATGATGCAGGACACAGCCGCACCTGACGGCGACAGCAGATATTGGATCGCAGCTTCACCATCTTCCACCTGCTGGCACCGGTAGCCAAGTTTGAGGATCGTGTTTTCGAGAAGCCTTCGTTGAACCGGTTCGTCGTCCGCGATCAAAATGGTGGGGGTCATTTGCGAATCCGCCTGCCGATAGTTCCAACCACGCTGTTGCGTGGTTGCGACCAAGCGACGGAAAGAGAAGGCGGATATCGGTTTCCGCCTTTCCCGATCTGGGGCAGGTCGTTAATCCTGCATCAAGCCCGCGCGTAAAGATTTCCTTAACGGCGGCTCCGACACAGATCACATCCGCACCATTTCGAGACCGTTTCATGCCTCCTGCCGCAAACGCATCCACCGTGAAGACCGAACTGGGCCACTTGCCCGAATGGAACCTGAGCGATCTTTATCCCGGCACCGAATCCGCTGAATTCAAACTTGATTTCAATGCGGTGGTGCCGGACGCGCAGGCCTTTGAGGAAAAGTACAAGGGCAAATTGACGGAATTGTCCGGGCCGGATCTCGCCGAAGCCGTTGCGGCCTACGAGAAGCTGGAAGAACGGTTGGGACGTGTCATCTCCTATGCCGGTCTTATCTATGCTGGTGATTCATCTGACCCGACGAATGCGAAATTTTACGGTGATGTGCAGGAGCGTTTGACGGTAGCCGGCAGCCATTTGCTTTTCTTCGGCCTGCAACTGAACGCGATCGAAGAGGCCGATCTGAACGACCTTCTGGAAGCATCACCGACGCTCGCCTATTACAGGCCCTGGCTGACGGACCTGCGGTTGGACAAGCCGTACCAGCTGGACGATCGGCTGGAGCAGCTGTTTCTGGAAAAATCTGCCACGGGTGCTGCTGCCCTCAACCGCCTGTTCGACGAGACGATGTCAGCACTGCGCTTCGACGTGAAGGGCGAGGAACTGGCCATCGAGCCGACGCTAAACCTGCTGCAGGACAAGGATAGCGCCATGCGCAAGGCCGCGTCCGACTCGCTGGCCAAGACCTTCGGCGACAATATTCGCCTGTTCACGCTTATCACCAACACGCTCGCGAAAGACAAGCAGATCGGTGACAAATGGCGCGGGTTCGAAGACGTGGCGGACGCGCGCCACTTGGCAAACCGCGTGGAGCGGCCCGTCGTCGATGCGCTGGTGGCCGCGGTGGAGAATGCCTTCCCGCGCATCTCTCACCGTTACTACGCCATGAAGGCGAAATGGATGGGCATGGAGCAGCTCAACCACTGGGATCGCAATGCGCCGTTGCCGATTTCATCCAATCGCAGCATCAAATGGAACGAGGCGCGCGAGACTGTGCTGGACGCATATCGCGGATTCGCACCGGAAATGGCTGATATTGCCAGCGACTTCTTCGACCACAACTGGATTGACGCCCCGGTCCGGCCCGGCAAATCACCCGGTGCCTTTGCCCACCCCACGGTACCATCGGCCCATCCCTATGTGCTGCTGAACTATCAGGGCAAACCGCGCGATGTGATGACACTCGCCCATGAGCTTGGACATGGCGTGCATCAGGTGCTGGCCGCGCGACAGGGTGCGCTGATGGCATCGACGCCGCTCACGCTGGCGGAAACGGCAAGCGTCTTCGGTGAAATGTTGACCTTCCGCTCCTTACTGGACCGCGCCGCCAACGCCACCGAGCGCAAGGCGATGCTCGCAGCGAAAGTGGAAGACATGATCAACACGGTCGTGCGCCAGATCGCCTTCTACATGTTCGAGCGCAAAGTGCATGAAGAACGCCGCAACGGTGAATTGACGACCGACCAGATCAACGAAGCCTGGATGTCTGTGCAGGCAACCAGCCTCGGTCCTGCCGTAAAGCTCGGCGAAGGTTATGAGCGGTTTTGGACCTACGTGCCGCACTTCATCCATTCGCCCTTCTACGTCTACGCCTACGCTTTCGGGGACTGTCTCGTGAACTCGCTCTACGCCGTCTACCAAAACGCCGAAGATGGCTTTCAGGAGAAGTATTTCGAGATGCTGAAGGCCGGCGGCACGAAGCATCACAGCGAATTGCTGGCACCGTTCGGGCTGGACGCGAGCGATCCAGCCTTCTGGGGCAAGGGCCTTGCGGTGATCGAAAGCTTGATCGACGAATTGGAAGCGTTGGACGCCGCTTAGCCTTTGCGGGTTGCGAGCAGCTTCGCTAAACTACCGTCAAAGTGGTTCGCCTTATATGTATACGTCGGCACCAGAAGAGGGAACATTATCATGATCGCCGGAAAGAGCATTCGCGCAGATCGTCTGACATTCATCGCGCTGGCTGTCGCCGCGCCGCTGACGCTTGTGGGCTGTCAAAGCGCCAATCAGGGCTCGGCGGGTATTGCGCCATCACTGACACCGGCGCCACAGCCGCAGGTAGCCGCAGTGTCAGGTCGCTGGAAGCCCTATTCCAATGGGCAACCGGCTTATGGCTACAGCGAGTTTAAGTCCGGCACCTATGCCGCCTATCCACCAGATGGCAAAAACACACTTGCCATCGGCACTTACGTGGCGACCGCGAACGGGGCCAACATCACCTATTACAGCGCGGCGCGGAAGCAGGACGTGAAGGTCGATTGCGTATTGACCAGCCCAACGGTGATGGACTGCAAAACGCAGGACGGCACGCAGGTGGAACTCCGCAAGGAAGCCTAGTGCGCGCCACGCCTTAGGCAAATTGATACAAAGGTCTCTGCGCATTGCGCTTGCGTGGAACCGAAGAGATGGGGTAGCCGTTGACTGCGCGGAAACGACGCGTTCCCCAGGTTCGCAATGCGGGCCGAACGGCAGGAATTCACGAGGATCGAATGGCCACTCAAAACTACGACGTCGATCACGAAAACGGCGCTCCGATGGATTACCCGGAGCACGAAAAAACCTACTCCATGTTCCTGCTGATCACGAAGTGGGGCATTCTGTTCAACGTGGCGCTGTTGCTGGCTATGGCCGTCGGCTTCTTCATGGGTGGCGGCTTTTTGGGCGGTTTGCTGACTTTTATCGTGTTGATGATCGCAGCAAAAATCATCGCCTGAACACGACGTCCATCGCAGCAAGACAAGCACTTAAAACGCTGGAAACCTATCCGCGCGTGCGGGCCATACCTTCCTTTGCAGGCACGTAGTCGGGTTTCAGCGACGCCGCGCGAGCATAGCTCTTAAAGGCGCGCTTTTTGTCACCGCGATTCTCATAGATCAGGGCCTGATTGGTCCAGGCTTCCGCGTAATCTGCGTCGAGTTTGAGCGCCGTGTTGATATCGTCCAGCGCGTTCTGCTCCAGATTTTGCGCCAGGTAAGACAAGCCGCGGGCATTGTAAGGCTGCGGTTGCTTGTCTTCCAGCGACAGTGCTTTCGAGAAATCTTCAATTGCCGGGCCGTGCTGGCGGGCGCGCTGGAACAGCAGGCCCCGACCGTAATAAGCACGCGGGTCCGTCGTCCCAATCTGGATGGCGCGATCATAGTCCGTTTTGGCCTGCTGTGGGCGTCCGGCAATGCGATATATATCACCACGGCCGACATACGCTTCAGAGAATTGCGGATTGATGCGCAGGGCCGTGTTGTAGTCCGCCTGCGCGCGCGCGAGATCGCCTTGCGAACTGTAGAGCAAAGCGCGGTTGGAATAAGCTTGATAAAATTGCGGGTTTAGCGCCAGCGCCTGATTGAAATCAGCCAACGCTTCCGAGAATCGGCCCGCCTTGCCGTAGGCGGCACCGCGTACATTGTAAGCCTGCGGATCACGCGGGTTGGCGCGCACAACCTGTGTCAGCGACGCGATATTTTCAGAAGATCCTTGGGCCTTGTTCAACGTCAGGCCAGCGGTGGGCGCTGAAGGCGTGCAGGCTGCTAGGCAAAGCACAGCCATGGCGGCAAGAGAGCCGCGGGTGCTTGCAAAAGTGCGGCGCTCTACATCTGTCATGTTGGTCAACCTGTCTGGCCTGCATTCCCCGAGGCCGATTCTATCGCCCTGCAAAGCTGCTGACCAGAAGCACCGGTTGGTGGCGACAGTTTGGCGGGCGGTGAGGCGCCTGCCCCACAAGCCCTTGGCGAAATACGCCTTTAGCGGGACTTCCCGCCGGGAATGAGACCTTCGCGCTGGGCGCGCTTGCGGGCCAGTTTGCGAGCGCGACGCACGGCTTCGGCTTTCTCACGGGCGCGCTTTTCAGATGGCTTCTCGTGGAAGTTACGCAGTTTCATTTCGCGAAAGACGCCTTCGCGCTGGAGCTTCTTCTTCAGGGCACGCAGAGCCTGATCCACATTGTTGTCACGAACGACGACTTGCACGGGCAAATTCCATTTCATTGCGCCGGAGCGACCGGCTGGGTGATTTTCGACTGTCGGATTTTCGGAAACGGCGGTCTGCAGCGGGCCTCACCGCGAGCGTGGGAACAGGTTGCAGAACACCGCTCCGGTACCGCAAGCGGCACCGATTGCTGCTGGGAGTAGCCCAAGGGCCACTATCTGTCCAGTGTTCCTCACCAATTTTTGGGCCGTTTACATATCCACACGGCGGGTGACATGGCCCATCTTTCGGCCCGGTTTTACGTCTCTTTTGCCGTAAAGCGTGACGGTTGTACCCGGTGTCGCGAGAAGCTGGGGCACGTGATCGATCTCAGCGCCAAGCAGATTGTCCATCTCCCAACGGGTGGCAAGCAGATCGGTGGAGCCCAGCGGAAGCCCAGCAATGGCGCGAATGTGCTGTTCGAACTGACCGCAATCGCAGGCTTCCGCCGTCCAATGACCGGTGTTGTGGACCCGCGGCGCAATTTCATTGGCCACAACCTCCTGCCCAACGGCGAAGAACTCGATCCCGATGACACCCACATAATCGAGCGCTGACAGAACGGCATCGGCGTGGTGCGCGGCTGCTTCGAGTTGCTTTTCACTCAGCCCGACTGCGGGAACAACGCTGCGGCGCAGAATACCTTCGGCATGAGTGTTGGCGGATGGCGTGTACGACCCTATCTCGCCCGACGGGCTGCGCGCGGCGATGATGGAGAACTCGCTATCGAAAGGCACGAGTGCCTCCAGGATCAACCCCGCTCCATTTGCAGACGTGTAAAGCGTTTGGAAAACGCTCGCGACATCGTCACCTGGATTACCTGAGAAGACATGCTGACCTTTGCCATCGTAGCCGAAGCGGCGGGTCTTCAACACGCCACGCCCATCGAATTGCGCAAGGGCGGATTGCAAACCTTCGAGTGTATCGACCGCGGCAAAATCGGCGGTGGGGACTCCGGCGGATTGCAGGAAGGTCTTTTCAGCAATCCGATCCTGCGCCACTGCCAATGCGCGCGCGGGTGGATGCAAACGGCGTGACGTCTCGACGAAGGCTGCGGATGTCAGTGGCACGTTCTCGAATTCATATGTGATGACGTCACTCACCTCGCAGAGCCGGGCAAGTCCCGTTTCATCATCATAAGCCGCTACAATTTGCTCGTTGGCCACCTGCGCTGCGGGACAATCTGCCTGAGGTTCCAGCACGACGGTGCGGTAGCCTAGTTGTGCAGCAGCAGATGCCAGCATGCGCCCCAACTGTCCGCCACCGATAATGCCGATTGTGGCGTTGGGCGGCAGTGCGTCAGCCATTGTCGCGAACCGGCTCCTCTGTCACAGCGGCAGTGCGTGCCGCGCGCCACGCGTTGAGCCGGATTGCGAGATCATCATCGGACAACGCCAGAACGGCAGCAGCCAGAAGAGCCGCATTGGCCGCGCCCGCCTTACCGATGGCAAGAGTTCCCACCGGAACGCCGGCGGGCATCTGCACGATGGACAGAAGGCTGTCCTGCCCAGAGAGCGCAGCGGATTGAACCGGAACACCGAAGACGGGCAAGGGCGTCATGGCCGCCACCATGCCCGGCAGATGGGCCGCCCCACCCGCGCCCGCAATCACCACGTGAAACCCGTTGTCCTTCGCGCCTTTCGCAAAGGCAACCAGACGGTCCGGTGTACGGTGGGCGGAGACGATTTTCACGCTGTTGGCGATGTTGAGCTCGTCGAGAATCTCGACCGCATGACGCATCGTTTCCCAGTCAGACTGGCTTCCCATGATGACCGCGATTTTGGCAGGCGCGCTCATGCGATGATATCCGGGATGATGTCGGAAGATGCCGCCTCAATGCGGTCTTTCAATTCAAGTTTCTTCTTCTTCAGCCGCTGAATGCGCAGCGGATCACCGCCCACCTGCTGCATGGCGTCGATGGCAGCTTTCAGGTCTTCATGCTCCAGCTTCCATTGGCCAACACGCATGCGCCGTGCAGCTTCGTGCTGATCGTCCACCATGAAAAACCCTCGAAACTAGGCCAAACTCGCCCGTGAAGGCGTCGTCTTAACCGCTCGCTTTCCATCCGCCAAGCGCGGTGGATAACCCTTCGGCTTTGACGCTTGCGGAATCTCGACAAGCTTCAGGAACGTGTGACAGACTTGTGACGTTGGGAAAGCGAACCGGAGGAGACACTACATGTCCATCAACGCGCATATCCAAACCCTGGAGCAACGCCATCAGTCGCTAGAAGCGCAACTGGCAGAGCTGGATGCAGGGCCCTCGGTTCCCGACGAACAACGCAAGGTCGTGAAACAGGAAAAGCTGCGCCTGAAGGACGAAATCGAGCGCCTGCGCGCGACGTCATAGAAAAAGCCGACACTCTGCAACTGTTGTCCCCGCCTATGCTCTTGTGAGCGTGGTCGGAGCGATTTATCACGCGCTCATGGATGAGAATTCGCAGATCATCGCGCCTGCAAACCGCTGTCGCCTCGTGCTCATTCGCCACGGTGATGGCCTGAGGCAGCAAAGCCGCGACGCCCTTGCAGCTGCGTTGTTGCATGGTGATGTTGCGAGCCTGATCCTGTCGCCCGTCACAGCAAATGGCTTGATGGACGAGACAGAGTTCAGCGCGTTGGTTGAACCGCTCGTGCCCGTGGCGCAGATGGCTGGTGTTGCCGTCATTATTGAGCACCATTCCCGCGTTGCCGGGCGAACAGGTGCTGACGCTCTGCAACTGGGACAGGATCCTGCCGAGCTGGCGGATGCCGTTTCGCGGCTGACACCCGCTATGATGGTGGGAGCGGCGAATGTCAAAACCCGTCATAACGCCTTGGTTCTGGGCGAAACCCAGCCGGACTACGTGATGTTTGGCAAAACAGGTGCGGACACTCGGGACGAGGCAAACCCAAAGAACATCGAGTTGGGCGACTGGTTCAGCAAGCTGGTGGAAATTCCCTGTATCGTGCTGGGCGGCGCATCGGTGGACAGTGTGGTGGATGTAGCGAAGTCGGGCGCGGAATTCGTGGCGCTAGACGCGGCATTGGATGGCTTCTCTCCCGAAGGTGCCACGATTGCGCCGCAGGGCGGTGCCATGGGAGCGGCGATTGCCCGTGCCAACGAGTTGCTGGATAAATATGCTCCGCGTTTCGATGATGACGATGTCTAAAGCGAATTGTCTCGCTGCTACCGCCGTCGCGATGGCGTTATTCGCTTACGACTTTTCGAACACCGCATTGGCCCAGACGAAGACCACGACACATAACAAACCAATAGAGGGGCCTGCCCTCGCGACGCCTTTGTCGAGAAGTGAAGTAGAAGCACCCGCGCAGGACCGTGGTGCAGGTTCGGCTTATGGCGCGTTTCAGCGCGGCTACTATCTAACAGCGCTGCAACTCGCCCTGCCCCGCGCCGATGCCGGGGACCCTGCAGCACAGACGCTCATCGCGGAGATCTATTGGAACGGCCTCGGTGTCGCTCGAGACCGCGAGCGGGCTGTGGAGTGGTATCGCTTCGCGGCGGATGCGGGCAATGCGCAGGCGCAATTCATCCTCGGCAATCTGCTGCTCAACGGCGACGGGGTAGCCAAGGACGCCGCAGCAGGCGAAGAGTTGATGAAAAAGGCCGCCGACCAAGGCCATGCCCGCGCCAGCTTCAATCTTGCCCAGATCATCACCGGGCGCCGCCCCACTTGGGCCAGTTTCAAGAGAGCCCTGCCGCTTTACGAAAAGGCGGCGGAAGCGGGCATAGCGGACGCCCAATACGCGCTGGCTAACATCCATGCCGAGGCGCAAGGCGTGCCACATAATGATGATGACCTTGCCAGAAAATGGCTTGCCCGTGCAGCCAGCAACGGGTTGGAGGCCGCGCAGGTGGAACTCGGCATCTGGATGGCGAACGGCCGCGGCGGCGCGAAGGACGAAGACGGCGCGGGCCGCTGGTTCGCGCAGGCCGCCGCGAAAGGCAACGTCCTCGCGCAAAACCGCCTCGCCCGGATGAATGCCTTTGGCATCGGTAAAGTGGCAGACCCAATCCGCGCCGGTGCATGGCACGTTCTGGCGAGCCGAGCCGGGTTCAGCGATCCGGAAATGGATCGCATCTTCCAATCGCTGTCCGCGATCGACAAGAAACGGGCGCTGGAAGCCGCCGACCAACTGTCGGCGAGGATGAAGACCGCCAAGGCCACAATCCGCAATCGCGGCTAATTTGCTCTATTCGAGACAAGGTTGAGAAGCCGCGCGTTTTGTGGTCAAGAGCCGCCAACGCAAGCGCGGAGGTGCGCGCAGGTGAACACGAGCGGACGAATGCGATGAAGATCAACGGAAACGAGATCAAGCCGGGCAATGTGATCGAGCACAAAGGTGGCCTTTGGGCAGCGGTGAAAACCAATGCCGTGAAACCCGGCAAAGGCGGTGCCTTCAACCAGGTTGAACTGAAAAACCTGATCGACGGTACCAAACTGAACGAACGCTTCCGCGCTTCAGAAACGGTTGAGCGCGTGCGGCTGGAGCAAAAAGACTTCCAGTATCTCTACGGCGAAGGCGAAATGCTGGTCTTCATGGACACCGAGACCTACGAGCAACTCGAACTGCAGGCAGATTGGGTGGGCGATCGCAAAGCGTTCCTGCAGGACGGCATGACCGTCACCGTGGAGATGTATGAAGAAAAGCCCATCGGCATCAAACTGCCGGACTTCGTCACCCTCGAGATCGTTGAAGCCGATCCGGTGGTGAAGGGGCAGACCGTGTCGTCCTCCTACAAGCCCGCCGTTATGGACAATGGCATAAAGGTCATGGTGCCGCCCTTCATCGAAGCTGGTGAAAAGATCATCGTGGAGACGAACGAGATCACTTACGTCAAAAGAGCCGAGAGTTAGGGGCTCGTTCGATTCCATTTGCACTCGCGCTGTCGGCCTCCGGCCTTCGCTCCGTGGGGGCAGGCGACGCCCGGTCGCCGTTGGCTCCGGCGAGCCGGTGGGTCCATTGGCGACGAATCCGACTTTGGCATTTGAAGCGCCTCAACTTCTTTTGCCGCTAGCTCTGCCGATAGAAAGTTTGCCCTATGGCCCGTTCCGCCCTTCTCAACATCATGGTTACCGCCGTCACGAAAGCAGGACGTTCGCTGACGCGGGATTTTGGCGAGGTGGAGAACCTTCAGATTTCGCTCAAGGGTCCTGGGGACTTCGTGTCCGCCGCCGACATCAAGGCGGAGAAAACGCTGCGTGACGCCCTCAACAAGGCGCGGCCCGGTTACTCTTTCCTCATGGAAGAAGGCGGCGCGGTGGACACCGGCTCCGAGCACCGCTGGATCATCGACCCGTTGGATGGCACCACCAACTTCCTGCACGGCAACCCGATGTTTGCCGTCTCGCTGGCGCTGGAAAGCCGGGGCGAGTTGGTGGCAGGTGTCATTTACAATCCGATCACGGAGGAGCTTTTCACCGCGGAAAAAGGCCGTGGCGCATTCGTCAACGACCGCCGCATGCGCGTCGCCACCCGCACAGCTATAGATGAATGCCTCATCGCGTCCGGCATCCCGGCGCTCAATAAGCGCGGCCATGGCGTCTTCCTGTGGGAGGAGCGGAACATTATGACCGGCGTCGCAGGCGTGCGCGCCACCGGGTCTGCCGCACTCAACCTCGCCTATGTCGCTGCCGGTCGCTTCGACGGGTATTGGGAAGCGGGGCTGGCACCCTGGGACGTGGCTGCCGGCATGTTGATGGTCCGCGAAGCCGGTGGTTATGTATCAGAACCGGACCCTGCCGCGTCGATCTATGAGACGGGTCGCCTCATCGCCGGAAACGAAGCCGTCCACCGCCATCTTCGCGAAGTGCTGACCCGCGAATTGCCTGCCGGGATGAAGCGGGAGAATACCACGCCGGGTTTGTAAAAAGGAGCCTGCCAATGGCTTTTCGGGCGGTTTTCAGCCTCCGCCCTTTCACTGTCGCATTTTTTCGGTGAAAGTCGGCGCAGATTGCCGGGGCGTTCCCGGTGTTCGCGGCAGGAACACTTCGCACGATGGCCCGCAAATACGATCCCTACAAACTCTCTTCGCCGCGCGTCTATCTGCTGGCGATGCTCATCTTCACGGCGCTGGTGGGCTTTCTGGTCTTCATCCTGCAGCGGCAGGTGATGTCAGCCTTCGCCACCAACCCGGGGCTGAACGGGTTGATCGTCGGCGTGCTTCTGGTGGGCATCCTGCTCGCGTTTCTGCAGGTCATACGCATCATGCCGGAAGTGCGGTGGGTAAATTCCTTCCGCGCAGGCACACTGGACGACAGCAAGCGCGACCCAGTGTTGCTAGCGCCTATGCAGGCGATGCTGAAGGGCCAATCGGACGTCGCGCTGTCCACCGCATCGACGCAGTCGATCCTCGAATCCATCGGCAACCGGCTGGACGAGCGGCGCGATATTTCACGTTATCTGATTTCGCTACTCGTGTTTCTCGGCCTGCTGGGCACGTTTTGGGGCCTGCTTGCCACAATAGGTTCCATCGGTGACACGATCGGCTCCCTCGACCCAGCTTCGGGCGACACAAGCGACGTGCTGGATTCGCTGAAGAGCGGGTTGCAGGCACCGCTGGACGGTATGGGGACGGCCTTCTCGTCCTCGCTGTTCGGCCTCGCCGGTTCTCTTGTGCTGGGCTTTCTGGATCTGCAATCCGGACAGGCGCAGAACCGCTTCTATCTGGAGCTGGAGAACTGGCTCTCCACCGTTACCGACGTGAACTCCGATTTCTCCAAGGCAGCCGCATCCAACGGCGCTGACGTGACGTCTGCTGTTGAGCGCATCGCGGCGCAGGTGAAGGAAGGCGGGGGCGGCGGACAGCGCACGACGGCGGCCATGGCGAGCCTGGCGGAGGGCATTCAGGGTCTGGTGCGCAACATGCGCGCCGACCAGCAGAACATGAAGGCGAATATGGAAGCGCAATCGAAAGTGAATGCGCAAATCCATGCTGAATTGAAACAATTGAACGCCACAATGGCTCGCGTCACCGGCGCTGCCCGCAGGCCGACGGCCACCGAACCGCCGAAGGATGGAGGCTGATCCATGGCCGCCACCCGTATCCGCCGTCGTGGCGGGGACAGTGTCAGTTACTGGCCGGGCTTCGTGGACGCCCTGTCCACGCTCCTGCTCGCGATCATGTTTCTGCTGTCTGTCTTCGTGCTGGCGCAGTTCCTGCTGAGCCAAGAGATTTCTGGCAAGGACACGGTGCTGAACCGGCTGAACAGCCAGATCAACGAGTTGACGCAGCTGCTCGCGCTGGAGCAATCGGCCAAGCAGGACTTGGAGGATCAGATCGCGACGCTGACCGCAGGTCTCGGCACGGCGGAGGCGGAGCGATCGCGTTTGCAAGAACTCTTGGCCAGCGGAAGCGGCGATGCGGAAGAAGCGGAGGGACGCGCCTCAAGCCTGTCTGAATCGCTCGACGAAGAACGCCGGATTTCCCGCCGTGCCG
>JBCCRF010000051.1:0-13001 GCA_039208305.1 Pseudomonadota bacterium | reverse complement strand
TGATCGGGCCGATGATGCGCTATCTAGCGGACGATGCGAGCGTACCTGTGGCCTTGCATCTCGACCATGGCAAAGCCTCAGAGGAATGCATCCAGTGTCTCGACTACGGTTTTACGTCGATCATGTATGACGGCTCGCTGCTGCCGCTGGAGCAGAATATCGAAAACAGCTGCAGAATCGCTGCGGCGGCCCGAAAGAATGATGCCAGTTTCGAAGGCGAGATCGGTGTGGTGGGCTATGCCGACGGCGAACAGTCCCATGGCACGTCGCCGGACGAAGCGGGGCACTACGACAGGGAAGTGAAGCCCGACGCGCTCGCCATCTCCATTGGCAACGTCCACCTGCAGCAGGAGCAGAAGGCCGACATCGACCGCGAGTTGCTGCGTGAGATCGAGGGCCAGACCAGCGCTCCGCTCGTGCTCCATGGCGGTAGCGGCATTGCCGATGTGGACCGTCGGTGGCTTGCTGCCAACAGCCGCATCGCGAAATTCAACATCGGCACAGAGCTACGCATGGCCTTCGGGCGCGGACTGCGGGAAGTGATGGACAAGGATCCAGAGCAGTTTGACCGCAACCGCCTTTTGCAGGCGACGTCGCAATCGGTTCACAACGCTGCGCTCAATGCTCTAAACGGACTGTGGAAGCCGACCGACTAGACCTCATCGGGCACTAGCCAGCCCTGATAAGCAACGAGCAGACCGAGACCGAGAGGCGCCTGCACAACAACGTCGAAGTGGTAGCGACCGTCGATGACGGATTCGACGACACGGCTTGCCGGTGCCAGTTTACCCGGCAGCGGAAATGCGAGGATGCGATTGCGACGACTGGTCTGGTGGATCTCGTCGCCTTTCAACGCAAACGACATTTCGACCTCGATTGGTCCAGCCTTCTCCCATGTCGTGCGAGGCACTTTGCCCGCCCTGATGCGGGAGCAGAAAACATGATCTCCGAAGTGGCGCGTCCAGATTTCGCCATCCCCGTCGCGTTGCATTGTAATCGTCAGCGGAACGTTTCGCCCTGCAGGCGGCAGACCGGACCATGTGCCGATACGGTCGATGACCGGATTTCCGTTGCGCTGAATGTCGGCACATCCGGTCAGATGCAGCGAGCTATCGACGTTATGAGCGGCGCGCAAGACATCGGGCAGACGATCCCAATCATCGCCGAGCACGCGGGCAAATAGCGGGCGGGGATCGTGCCCCTCAATCATCAGGCAACAGTCTTGCGCGCAGTTTCAGATCGGGCACGGCGCACATATCCGTCCTGCCGAACCAGCGGATGCGGTTGGTGGCGATAAAGCGGTACAGCCGGTCCTGCCAGCCTCTCGGCAGGAGTAGCAGCGGCTGCAGCAACCAGCCGATGCCGCCGATGCGCCGACTGGCGGCGATCATGCCGTCGAGCGATGTGTGGGCTTGTCCATTGTCGATAAAAAGCCAGCTTTCAGGATCATCCGGGTCGAAGCCGTAGTGGCGCAACAGTGCATTGCCGAGCTTGCTTTGCGCGGTGCAGATGCGGAACTCCTGCCGCCGGTCGAAACGGGCAATCAGCCGCGCGCCAAAAGTGCACAATGCGCAATCGCCATCCATCACCGTCAGCGGATAGCTGTCATCGAATTGCGGTACAGAAGGGTCGGCGCGATAGGAATAGGGCGGGCGGTCTCGATGGAGCATGTCTTTTCTCTCCGATTTGACGTGGCGCGCCATTTGCTCGCGGACAAGACAAGCCCAGTGTGGCATCTTCGCCTGATCCTCCTTCCTGACGACCGCACTGTGTGGAATATCAATTGTGATTGCACGGCTGCGCAACTAGTCTGCCACGCATCAGATCAAGCCGTGCCGCCGGATGGCCAAATCACGGCTCGCCTGCTGATGCGGCACCCGTGGCAGACGGGTCATATGCCTGGCTGATCGCGCAACACTTTTTTGACGAGTTAATGCGCAGTTTGCCGAACGGGAAGGGGCAGACGACACGATGACAGCTTTGAAACAGGCCATGGCGGCGTTCAAACATGCCTGCTGGTGGCTGATGATCTTCTCGTTCGTGGTGAACATTATGATGCTCACCATGCCGCTCTACATGCTGCAGATCTACGATCGCGTTCTCACCTCGCAGTCCATGAGCACGCTCACCTTCCTGTCTATCTTCGCTGCAATCTGCCTCGTGGTGCTGGGTTTGATGGAGGCGCTTCGTGGTATTCTTGCCTCCCGGGCGGCCAGCAAACTGGAGGTCATGCTGGGGTCCGACGTGCTGGGCGCAATGATGAGCAGAAGGCGCGCGCCAGATGCGGTGAGCAGCGGCATCAGCGATCTCAATCAAGTGCGCGCCTTTGTCGGATCGCGTGCGGTCTTCGCGTTGATGGACGCCCCCTTCGCGCCGATTTTCATCGGCATCCTCTGGCTTATCCACCCTGTCCTGTTCTGGATGACGCTGGGTGGCGTCATCGTACTGACCTCACTGGCGGTTTTTAACCAATGGCTCATCAATACGCCGTCCATGGAGGCCGCACGGCAACATGCGGGGGCGGGAGCGATGGCGCAGGCGCTGACGCAAAACGCCGAGACACTGCGCGCCATGGGCATGATGAACAATGGCGTGGCCCGCTGGGGACAGTTCAATGCGGAAAAACTCATTGCTCAGGACAGGCTGGAGCAGCGCAACAACTGGATCACCGGCCTGTCGCGGACGCTGCGCCTGGGTCTTCAGATCGCTATTCTGGGTGTCGGCGCTCTGCTCGTCCTGCAACAGGAAATGACCGCAGGCGCAATCTTTGCCTCGTCGATTATCGCTGGCCGTGGCCTGCAGCCGATCGACCAGTGCATCGGCTCATGGAAGCAAACCGTCGCCGCCAATCAGGCGTGGAAGCGTGTGAAAGCCATGCTGGAGCGCGAGGGTGATCCAATGCCGCGCACGGAGATGCCGCCGCCCGAAGGCTCAATCGATGTGCAAGGCGTTGTGGTGATGGACCGCGCTGGTCCTTCCGCTCCCCCTGTCCTCAACCGTGTGTCCTTTGCGCTGAAGCCGGGCCAGTCCCTTGGTCTGGTTGGCGCATCCGGTTCGGGTAAATCGACGCTTGCACGATTGCTTGTAGGGGCGCAGGTGCCGCAATCTGGGTCCGTGCGCATCGATGGTCACGATCTCACCAACTGGGATCCGGAGCAGATCGGTCCTCATATCGGTTATCTTGGTCAGCAGGTAGAATTGCTGCCTGGTACGATTGCGCAGAATATCGCCCGTTTCGATCCGAACCCCGACGACGCCATGATCCGTGAAGCGGCAAAGAAGGCGCAGGTGGAAACACTGATCCAGAACCTGCCCGATGCTTACGAAACCCGTGTTGGCATCGGCGGCACGGGCCTGTCCGGCGGTCAGCGACAGCGTATCGGTCTCGCCCGCGCTTTCTACGGCAACCCGCAGATCATGGTGCTGGACGAACCGAACGCCAACCTTGATGAAGATGGCGAAATCGCTTTGCACCAGGCCATCCTCGCCGCCAAGGGTGACGGCCACACGGTGGTTCTCGTCACCCAGCACAAACAGGTGCTGGCGGCGGTGGACATGGTACTGCGGTTGAACAACGGCAATGTGGAATTCTTCGATACGCGCGAGGAATACGCCAGGAAACTTCAGGAGGTCATGGAGGCCCGCAAGGCAGAGATCGCAAGACGCAGCGGAAAAGGGCCGAACGGTGGTCTGGAGGGCGGCATTCCCGGGGGACCTGTTCAACCGAAAACCGGACCTCGACCCCGCACCGGCGAAGCGGCATCAGTTACATCTGCAAGCCAACCTTCTGCAGTAAACGCGAATGCTCCGTCTGGACAAAGGCCGAAGTCCCGCCCCGACTTTCTAAAGCCCCCACAGACGATTGAGGGCACAGCGACGGAAAAGAAGCAGGGGAAGGACGCGCCCTCCGCTCCCGGATGGCCTTTTGCGCCGACGCCCTCCCTCTCGAGAAAAGGCCGAGAGAAAGGCAACAAATCGAAGGCTGGCGAATAAGGCTTGAAGCGCGGGCGATCCGGAGTTGAGAATTTGGGGCTTTGTGACCTCAATGTCCGAATGCCAGGCCGTCTCGCTTAATTTTATAGCCCCGATGAGCGAAACGGCGCGTTGAGAAGGTTTGTTGTCCTCAGCGGGCAAACTTCAAACGCCGATGCAACTCTCTCCAGTCTGGATCAGAGGTGAGCCAATGAGAGGGAACACAGCAAAGAAAAACCCCGCCGGACGGGGAGGACGTCCAGCGGGGCCGCAGTGCTCTGAGGGTCGCGATTGGGAGGAAAAACGGCCCTCAGAGAGTCTGTTTGTTCGAAAACCGCTTAGGCGGCTTTCTTGCCATAGGGCCACACGCTCATCACGTTCTCACGGGCAGCGGTGAAGCCATCGGAGGCAACGTCGCGGACGGTTTCAGCAGCGTCACGCACGTAGTTGACGTTGGCTGCCGTGTTGTCGCGGACGTAGTCGGACTGGATGCGAACCGCTTCGGAAACGGATTTGGCGTTTGCCAGTTTCTCAACGGTCGTCAGGGCACGGTCGACATTGCCGTGGGTCAGTTCTGCAACGGAACCCAGCATCGACACGTAGCCGGAAGCCATACGCTTCAGGGTGCCTTCCAGCGTGGAATTGAACTGCACGGAACCTTCATAGAGATTGTCAGTGCGCTCTTTGGCGGTTGCAGCGGAGCGACGGACGAATTCGCGTGTGCCCTCGGCAACTTTGGTCGTTGCGCGGGATGCGGCGCTGGTCACGTCTTCGGCTTTGATGGTGTCGTCAGCTTTTGGAGCGGTTTTTGCGGTCTGTTTGGACATTGTCATGTTTCCTTGGTTTCAAGCGTTTCTGCGGTAGGCCCACCCGCAATTGGCATGGGCGTCGCGGTGACAAACCCTATCTAGGCCGTTTTTTGTGCGTTGCAACAAAATAATGCAGTTTACGTAAGCGTCAATTAGCGTTTTCAACACAAGCTATTGATTTTATTGAAAAGAAAACTTGAAAAATTTCGTATTTTCTCTGGTGCAGCGCATCAAAACCCACTTGCAGGGCGGCTCCGAAGGCGCGGGATCGGCATTTGCGCTTCCCACCTGCCCCGTCATGGGCCAAACCAAAGGCCGTATATAAAGAACCAAATACCTAGAGGGGCGTTTCGCCCTATCTGCCGCAAGCGAGCCATCCCACCGCATGAATCGCGATCAAACCATCGAACTGACCGCGCAGGATAAAGAGCGCCTCGGCCAACTGCGCCAGATGAAGCGTCTGGCGCTCACAGGGCTACTTGGCTGTTTCGCAATCTATCTGACAGCACGATGGGGGATGGAGCATTTCCCCGCGCAGACGGCCTGGATCGCCTTCATCGCTGCTGCTGCGGAAGCGGCGACTGTCGGTGGCGTGGCGGACTGGTATGCGGTCGTCGTTCTGTTTCGTCATCCGTTGGGGGTGAAGATTCCCCACACGGCCATCATTCCGCAGAACCAAGAGAAGATCGCCGAGAACATCGGCACCTTCATTGAGACCAATTTCATGCAGCCGCACCTCGTACGAGAGCGGTTGGAAAAACTCGATTTCGCAGCCTATGCAGCGGACTATATTGGTGACCGTCGCCGTGCCGATGCGTTGTCCCGTCTTGCGCTGAAAATGGTGCCGGAGGTGTTGGCGGCCATCGAAAATTCCGGCTTCAAAAGCTTCGCTGCCAAGCAGATGACAAATCAGATCAACAAGGTACAGCTGGCACCGGTTGCCGCCAATCTTGTGGACGGGTTCATTCAGGATCGGCGCATGAACCGTCTTTTTGACGAAATCCTGCAGGCGCTGGACCGGCTGCTCCACGACGAGGTGACGCTGGAGATCCTCAAAAAGCGGGTAGCGGAAGAACTGCCCACCGTTCTCTATATCGTTCAGGCGGAATCCACGATCATCAACCGCATTGTGAAATCCGGCTCTATCCTGCTGCAAGAGGTGAAGGACGACCCCAACCATCCGCTACGCGATGAGATGCGGGAACTGTTTGCGGACTACGTCGAGCGACTGAAGTCATCAAAGAAATTCGCCCGTCGGGTGGAATGGTTGAAGGGCGAGATTATCGAGCGCCCTGAGATCGCCAATCTGGCAGATGGTATCTGGCACCAGCTGGAAGGTTATGTTGCCGAAGACGCCGCCCGTGCCAAGCCGGTTCTCGCCCACGAACTGGGCGGTATGCTGGTGAGCCTGTCAGAGCGGGTCAAGAAGGACGAGAAACTGCGCCACGACATCAATGAAGGCATGGTGCGTGCTTTGGTCATGCTGGTGGACGCCCGCAAGAGCGACGTGTCATCCTTCATCACTGATCAGGTGCGGTCTTGGGATTTCAAGCGGCTGGTGACGTTGATTGAAGCCAATGTTGGGCGTGATCTGCAATTCATCCGTTTCAACGGCATGGCCATCGGAGCGGTGGTCGGCGTCGTTCTGCATGTGCTGGATATCAGCCTATTCGGCTGAGGTTCCATTCCAAGCTGATTTGCAACCTTTTCAGCATGTTGCGCGTTATTTCAATTAGTCCAATCAATGGGAGATACCCTCATGGCAGACGATAAGAGCAACCCGGCTGGCCCTTTCTTCGACGCATTCCGCAATTTCGGCAAGAACCTGCGCCTGCCGACTGTCACGGTGGAAGACATGATGGCCCACCACCGTGCCAACATCGCTGCCATGGAAAAGGCGGCCCGCAACACGACCGAAGGCACGCAGGCTGTGATGGCTGAACAGCGCAAGGCGCTGGAAGCAACCTTGGCCGACATTACCGAGATGGTGGAAAAGGCCCGCAGCGGCGGTATGAACCGCGAAACCGCCCGCGACCTGCTTGCCGATCAGGTGGCCTTCACGCAGCGCAGCTTCGAACGCACGCTGCAGACCGCTGGTGCCATGGGCACCGTTATGCGCGACACGACCAGCGACAACATGGCGGTCCTGCGCGAGCGGGTGCAGCAGGGCATCGAAGAGCTGAAATCGACCATTGACGACAAGGACGACGAGCCCCCGGTGAAGGCCAAGTAGACTCTCCAGAGACAGGACTCGACGTCCAATCCTTATTGGCGCGTAGGCTGACGCTTGCGTGCCTTGCCCGCTTGCCGCGGCTGCAAGACGCGGTCGTCCGGGCGTCGCCATTATCCAAACGTGTATTCGATCGAGCCTTCGGGGTTGCCGATATCCGCGTCGGTAGCCAGTTCCTGGGAAATGGCATGGGCGAGGTTGTTGCCGATGAAATGGAACTCAATGCGGAACGGTTCTGTGACAATGATCCCGCTCTGTCCGGGGGTATGGCAAACCGCCAGACTGCCGGGCGTGGCAAGAGCGCGGTTCAAATTGTCCATGTTCTCATCGTAGAGCCGTTTGCCCGCCCCCTTTAGGTATCCAGCTCCCTTGAAACCGTAGGTTGCCCGGAGCAGCGGAAAACGCTTCAGGTTCCCCTTGCTGTAGCTGATGATCATAAATTCGTTGCCGTAATAGAGCCCAGACAGGCCGTTGTCGCTCTCGACATGGCGCAGCAACTCCGGGTCAATCATGTGCTTCACATATTGGTAGGCCCGGTTGGCGGTGTGCACCAAGGGCGACAAAAGCGGCTCTTTTGTCTTACTGCGCTCCCACCGGCTGAGTGTGGAGACCGTGCGGCCCATCCTGTCAGCCAACTCTTCCTGCGAAAATCCAAATGACCGCCTGATCTGCGCAAGGGAATAGTCTATTTGTTCCATTTATGTTTCAAACATGCTTAGTTTCTACCCTGTCCATTCCTATTGTTTTTCATATTCTGCCACCGAAATCGAGAACGGCATTTTGGGGTGATCGACGATGAAGAGCCGCGCACTTTCGGTGATTTTTCTCACGCTTGCGGTGGCAGGGTGTACGACGACGGAGGAGGCAACGCAGAAGGCCTCTGCGACATGGGTGGGGCAGAGCAGCGACGCCTTCTTTTCCCGCCATGGAGCGCCCTACAGCCAGTTTGCCAAGCAGGATGGTGGCATCTTGTACAAATGGCGCGGTGGCCAGACGTCGATCAGGCGTAAGATCAACCGTCCAGCCAATGCCACCGCACCTAAGCCACCGGAAAGCTCGGTCTTTTCAAGGTCATCGCAGCGCTCCTCCACCACCATCTCTCAAACATCGCCAAACACTGTGGTGACGAAGTCGCGCTCATCCGGCTCGTCGGTGAATATCGATGTCGGCGGTCTGCTGGGGGCCCCGACGCAGCCGACCCACCGCACCATTCAGGTCTTTTGCGAGATGCAGATCGACACAGCTCCCGATGGCACGATCCGCAATCTGACCACCATTCGCGACACGGGCGGAACGTTCAGCTTGTCCCGGTGCGATGAGGTGCTGAACCAATGAGAATGACAATCGCCATCGCAGCCCTCGTCTTTGCCACCATCACGCCCGCCCATGCGGGGATAGGGTTGGATTGCAATCTCGACACGACGCAAGCCGACGGCTTTATCGGTGATCGCTTTGTGGCAGGTATCGATGAACCAACGGGCGAAGCGGCGGTGCATGACGCGCTGGTTGATCAGTTCAACAATGGCCAGACGCTTGATGGCCGCGTCGAACACGCGGACGAAACGTCGGTTTTGATCGGTTGGGAATTGATGGTGCGCGACGCGGACGGCATAGATGCTGAGATGGTGTATCGGGCACGCTACGACCGGGCGCAGAAATATCTGCGCGTGACGGCAAGGCCAAAAGGCTACAACACGGAATTTCGCGCGGAAGGCGGATGTAAAGTCGAAGGGTTCTAACACCGGATTTCATCCCGGTGGCCTTGTCGCCCCAAGTCGCAGGGATGAAGAGCGGAGAGGTCTGCCACTTGCAAACCAATCTGCGCGTCGGTCTGCGGCCGCACCCAGCGGTGCGGTCGCACCGGCGTCACCGCTTTATGACATGAGCTTGTGCCGCGTGAGCATCCATTAAGTGGCCGAAGCGTTTTCAGCCTCTACGACCATTTCTATCGGCGCATTGGTTCGACGAACAGGATGCGACGGAACTGCTCAGTCCAGTTCGCCAACCTTCGGGAACGCAAATCCTTTTACGCCAGTCCGGTCGAAAGGTTTCCATTCGCCTTCAGGTTGGGCCAGACGGTCTGCGATGGCGTAGACGGCAGCAGGGTGGTGACCGAGGCCACAATGGCTGGAGCGCACGCGAATGTTCTCATGAATGTCGCTCGGGTCTTCCATGCAATTTTCCCAGTGGCAGATGCCATCGGACCGGGAGAAGATAGCGGTGGAGGGCACAGGCGCGGGAGCCGCGATGATGCCGCCCATGTGGTTGTCACGGTCGTCGACCTTATGACCGGAAGCGTATTGGTAGAGCTTCCAGGCATTGGTGGCGCGCGGGTCACCCTTGAAGGGCGAGCCCAGCGTGATGACCTGACGAACGAGGTCCGGCATCATCTTGGCCATCTGGCGCGCGTAGATACCGCCCAGCGACCAGCCGACGATGGAGACTTTGCGGCCATGCTGATCAGCGAGCCGGGCAAGCTGCGATTTCAGTCCTTCCTCGACGCCCGGTAACGGGCCGAAATTGCGGCCCTGTTCCCAGCCATAAGTCGGGTAGCCCTTCGCGGAGAGAAACCCGCGCAGAGAAATCGTGGAACGGTCGGAGGTCACGAGACCCGGCAGCACCAGCACAGGCTGGCCGTCGCCGCGTGGCGTTGCAGCGAGCAGCCCGGGAACGGCAGCAGCGAAACCTGCCAGTTCCGGCAGTGCCCGCAGTTCCATTAGCAGCAGTCTGCGGCCAGGTGCCTTGGGGTGTTGGGAAGGTTCGAGAACTTCGTCGATCGTTTGTGCCGATGCGCTCATGGTCAGCTCCTTGATGTTCTGGCCAAAAAGGCGGATGTGGTCGCCCGTTTGCCGTCGGTTCGCCCGCCGAAGCTGCCTTCCCTCACCGTCCAATTCCTCGGACGTTGGAAGCGTCAACGAATGGAATGAGTATGGGGTCTAAATCGGTTTTGGCAAGAGAGTGTTGACGTTTACGTCTATGTCCGTTGCGATTTGGGCAACACATTGATGCGAGCGCAGCACCAAGAATGCGCTAAACGCCTGAAAAACAATAAAAATGATGATGAGTGGAAAAAGGGCTAGGCTGCTTCTTTCGCCACCGCTTCCTTCAACTCGTCCAGCGCGACCTGCAGCAGGTCGCCCAGATCGGCGATGTCGGGCATGGCGCGGCGACCGCCAACGAGACCGAAATCCATAGAATCGCAATAGCTTTGCACGGTGATGTTGAGACCGACGCCGTGGGTTACGATGGAGACGGGATAAAGCGCCGTCACCTTTGCCCCTGTGCAATACATAGGAAAGGGCGGGCCCATCGTGTTGGAAATGCACAGATTGACCGCCTGCGGCACCACATCGGCGAGTTGCGTTTGGCCGTAGATCTCCATCAGCGCGGACACGAGATGGGGCGCACCGAGAACGGTGTAGTCAGCAGGGATCATCGGTTTGACCGCGCCAACAACCTCCTTCTGGATGCCGGACTGACCGGCAATGGCCTTCAAGCGCTCCATCGGGTCAGCGATCTGGGTGGCGATCGGGATATTCATACCCGCCACTTGATTGTTCATGTCCTGATTACCCGCCTCACGGGTGGAGACAGGCACGAAGGCGATCAGCGGCTTGGTGGGCAGCTTCTTCTTGCCTTTGAGATAATGATGCAGCGCACCGGAACAGATGGCCATCACCACATCGTTCAGCTTGGTGCCAGTGGCCTTTGCGACGGCCTTCACATCGGTGAGCCGAAGCGTGCGGGCGGCGTAGGTGCGGCCCTTGCCCATGGTCAGCGAAAAGTGGACTTTCGGTGCGCCGATCGCGTTCGGATCGAGCTTCGAGGCTATTTTGGTGAGGTCTTCGCCGAGCTTGCCGGAGGCGAGTTTCTCAGCGCCATCCAGCATTTGGTCCATCATCTTCGGCACGGCTTCCCACGCCTTCAATTGCTGGCCGATGACATTGGCGATCACGTCATGGGTGCCAAGAATGGCGCGTTCGGCGACGGTGGGTTTGCGGGGTAATTTCACCTGGACGGCGGGTTTCACCTCCCGCGGCACCGGCGTGAAATCGTAGAGCGCCTGCGCGATGAGCATACCCGCACCACCATCGATGGCGGCGTGGTGGACCTTCGAATAAAGGCCGGCGCGGCGAGTGCCGTCTTCCGCATCTTCCATGCCTTCGATGACCGTGAACTGCCAAAGCGGCTTCTTGCGGTCGAGTGGCTTGGCGTGAATTTCAGCAACGAACTGCTCGACCTGCTCCATGGAGCCAGGCTTGCCGAGTTCCACCTTTGTGATGTGGTAGTCGAAATCGAGATCATCGACCTCCACCCAGCCAGGGTGGTCCAGTTCAAACACCGTTCGGGCGAGCTTGCGGTTGAAGATTGGCACGAGATGCACCCGGCCCTCGAAGAACTCCCGAAAATGCTCATAGAAGGAACCGCTTAAACCTTCCGGCAGTTCGTATAACGTAAGTCCTGCCACATGCATGGGCGTGCGCTCCGTCTCCAGATAGAGGAAGGAAGCGTCGATACCGCTGAGCTGTTGCATGAAAATTCGTCCGATTGGCTTTTGAGCAGCATAATCAACCGGCTGCGATTGGTAAACCAAGCCTGAAACTTGCAATCATCGGCACTCCGATGCACGTTCACGCAATTGACGCAAGCGTAAGAGATGCGGCCAACGCGTTGGCGCTTTGAAAACCGAAAACCACCGCACCAGAAGGGCGACGCGGCGGTTCCATGAGGGAGAGAGACAGATGGCGAAGGCCACCACCACGACAACCAAAAGCAAGGCACCGGCCAAAAAGCCTGCTGCCAAAAAGACAACCGCGAAAAAGACGACGGCTGCTGCAAAAACCGCCGCCAAGAAGCCTGCCGCAAAGAGCTGGCTCAAGAATTACCCTGACGGTGTTCCGCACGAGGTCGACCTGTCGCGCTATGCGTCCCTCGTCGAGTTGATGGACGAGAGCTTCTCCAAATACCGTGACGACAATGCTTATGTCTTCATGGACAAATTCATCACCTACAAGGAGTTGGACGAGCAATCCGCAGCCTTCGGTGCCTATCTGCAGAGCCTTGGGCTGGAGAAGGGCGACCGTGTCGCCATCATGTTGCCGAACGTGCTGCAATATCCCATCGCCTGCTGCGGTATTCTGCGGGCCGGCCTCATTTTGGTGAACGTCAACCCGCTCTACACCGAACGTGAGCTGGAGCATCAGCTGAAGGATTCCGGCTCCAAGGCCATTGTGATCCTCGAAAACTTCGCCAACGTGCTGGAAAGCGTTGTGGCGAAAACGCCTGTCAAACACACGATCGTCGCTGCAGTGGGTGATCGCCTTGGCTTCCCGAAAGGCGCGATCGTCAATTTCGTTCTGCGCAACGTGAAGAAGCAGATCCCATCTTATTCCTTGCCGGGCCACATCAAGTTCAACGATGCGCTGAAGGGCGGTCAGAACAAGAAACTCACCAAGCACACGCTTGGCAGTGACGACGTCGCCGTGCTGCAATATACCGGTGGCACGACAGGCCTGTCGAAAGGCGCGACGCTTCTTCATTCCACGCTGATTGCGGCACTGTTGGCCTCGGAGGAGTGGATCAGGCCTGGGCTGGAGCGCAAGGGCGGCATCACCGGCCAGATGACGTCGATTTGCGCCCTGCCGCTCTACCATGTGTTCGCCTTCGTTTCCTGCTCGCTGCTGGCGCTGCGCACCGGTGGCATGTGCGTGTTGATCCCCAACCCGCGCGACCTGGACGCGACGATCAAGGAAATGGCGAAGTATACGTTCCACACGCTGCCTGCGGTGAACACACTGTTTAACGGTCTCGCCAACCATCCTGAGTTCGCCAAGCTCGATTTCTCGCAGCTGCGCATTTCCAACGGCGGCGGTATGGCGGTTACGAAGGCGGTGGCGGAACGCTGGCTGGAAATCACCGGCTGCCCGATCTGTGAAGGGTACGGTCTGACGGAGACTTCGTCTGGCATCACCTGCAACCCGACAGACACC
>JBCCRF010000050.1:0-13003 GCA_039208305.1 Pseudomonadota bacterium | reverse complement strand
GCGACAACCAAGGCACCAGCCAAAACGAAGACCGCAACCAAATCCACCGGCGGCAGTGCGGCCACCCGCGCGGCATTGGCGAAGGCTGCAGCAAAACAGGCACCGACTAAGGCCAAGCCCAGCGCAGCGAAGGCACCTGCCAAGGCGAAAGCACCCACCCGCACCACGGCGACCGGTAAGGCCAACACGTCTGCCCGCGCGGCCACCAAGCCGAAGGACGCGGCGCCACCGCGCATGCGCAAGCCGAAGACGCCTGACGATCTGAAAATGATCTCCGGCGTCGGCCCAAAGATCGAAGGCATTCTCAACGGCCTTGGCATCTACAAGTTCGAGCAGGTCGCCAAGTGGCGCAAAGCCGAGCGGGCTTGGGTCGACGACCACCTGCGCTTCAAAGGCCGCATCGAGCGCGAGGACTGGGTTAAACAGGCCAAGGCCCTCGCCAAAGGCGGGCGAGACGAATATGTCCGCGTCTTCGGCAAAGAGCCGCGCTGACCGGGAACTGTCTCCACGGCGATAACCGTGAAGCTAAACTGCCGCCAGAGCGTCTTGGCGAACGAGATGGATCCGAGTGATTGTGGTCGTCGGGCGCTACGCTTTTGCGGGCCCGACCGCACCTGAAGCTTTAACCCGGCTCAGATCATCTCCCGTGTAGCCGAGCACGCTGGTGAGAACATCATCCGTATGCTCGCCCAACAAAGGTGAGCGCTCTACTTCTGCAGGGCTGTCAGACATCTTAATCGGGCAGCCGACGGAGAGGTAATCGCCACGCTCTGGATGGGGCAACTTCACCATCGTGCCGGTGGTGTAAAGCTCTTCATCTTCAGCAAGCTCTTTCATCGATAGAACCGGGCCGACCGGAATGTTGAGCGGATTGCAGATCTTCATCACCTCGAACTTGGTCTTGGTCATGGTCCAAGCCTCGATAGTCTGGAAAATGTGCTCCAGCTTGTCGATCCGCGCCTGCGGCGTGGCGTAACCCGGATCCGTCTTCCATTCCGGTTTGCCGATGGCCTCGCACACGCCCTCCCACGCCGGGGCCTGGGTCACGAAATAGGTGTAGGCATTGGGATCGTCTTCCCAGCCTTTGCATTTGAGAACGCGCCCGGGCTGTCCGCCGCCGCTGTCATTTCCGGCACGCGGTGTGGCCTCGCCGAAGGGAATATCTGTCCCCGCCTGACTGTACTCGGGCAGGATACCATGGCGATCCAGCCGCTGCTGGTCGCGCATCTTCACGCGGGTGAGGTTCAACACTCCGTCCTGCATGGCGACGTCGATCTTCTGCCCCCGCCCCGTACGCTCACGCTGAAACAGCGCCGACACGATACCAAGCGCGAGGTGCAGGCCCGTTCCGGCATCACCGATTTGAGCTGCCGTCACCAGCGGCGGACCGTCGATGAAACCGGTGGTAGAGGCGGAACCACCGACGCATTGGGCGACGTTCTCATAGACCTTGCAGTCCTGATAGCGACCGGGACCGAACCCTTTCACGGAAGCCATGATGATACGGGAATTGATTTCGTGCACACGCTCCCAGCCGAAACCAAGACGGCCCATTGCACCGGGGGCGAAATTCTCCACCAGCACATCGCATTCCTCCACCAGGCGCGTCAGCACCTCCTTGCCGGTCTCGTGTTTCGTATCGAGTTCGATGGAACGCTTGTTGTGGTTCAGCATCGTGAAATAGAGCGAGTCCACATCCGGCAAGTCGCGCAGCTGGCTGCGGGTAATATCCCCGATGCCGGGCCGCTCCACCTTGATAACCTCGGCCCCCAGCCAAGCGAGCATCTGCGTGCAAAACGGCCCGGACTGCACATGGGTGAAGTCGAGAATACGAACGCCAGCGAGCGCTCTGTCGGGAAGCGAGGTCATGGGCGAAACCCTGTCGTGTTCAGCGGGCAATGCACCGCGATTTGCCGCCTATCAACCGCCGCCCCGTGGCAAAGGCAAGGCCGCTTCTCTTCAAAAGGCGGCGATCTGCTTGAAGGGCCCAACGCATTCTCGTATCCGGCCCGGTAACCGCGAACCGAGACCGACATAACGATGCCCCTACCCGACACGATGACAACGATTGAAATCCACGAACATGGGGGACCGGATGTGCTGGAGTTGGGCGAACGTCCCCTGCCCACCCCAGCGGCAGGCGAGGTGTTGGTGAAAATCATCGCGGCAGGCGTCAACGGTCCAGATATTATACAGCGCCGCGGCCACTACCCACCGCCCCCCGGCGCATCCGATCTGTTGGGGCTGGAAGTCTCGGGCGAAGTGGTGGCGCTTGGCGATGGCGTGGATCGCTGGAAGGTTGGTGATGTGATCTGCGCGCTGACCAATGGCGGCGGTTATGCACAATACGTCACGATACCTGCCGACCAATGCCTGCCGATCCCGGAGGGCATCGACCCTATCGACGCCGCCGGGCTGTGCGAAACGCTGTTCACGGTGTGGAGCAACTTTTTCACCAACCACGCTGCTGACAAAGGCCTGCTGTTCCTCGTTCATGGCGGCGCCGGTGGTATCGGGTCTGCCGCCATCCAGCTTGGCGCAGCGGTGGGCATGCGCGTCTTCACCACCTGTTCTGCAGAGGACAAAGCCTATTGTGAAGGGCTGGGGGCAGAACGCGCTATCGACTATCGTGACGAGGACTTTGTGGAGGTGGTCAAAGCCGCAGGCGGGGCCAACCTGATCCTCGACATTCGCGGCGGCGACTATGTAGAGCGCAATATCAAGGCTGCAGCACCCGACGCCCGCATTGTGCAACTGGCCTTCAACGCGGGCTCACGGGTGGAAGTGAATCTGATGCCCGTCATGCTGAAGCGCCTCATCATTACCGGCTCGACGCTTCGCCCACGTCCGGCGGAATTCAAGGCCCGCATGGCGGCGGAAATCGAGCGCTTCGTCTGGCCATGGTTCGCCAAGGGGATGATGCAAACGACCACCCACGCGCTGGTGCCGATGGCCGATGCTCAACGCGCCCACGTGATGATGGAAGCGGGGGAGCACCGCGGGAAGATATTGCTGGTGATGTAACTATCCACGCTGGTCGCTCGATGGTGCATCACTAGAGGCGAGCATTACCTCCCCCCAAAGGTGGGGTGGAACAGTCGTAGAGATACTACTCCGCGGCCTCGCTCATCACCGCGCGTTCCACTTTAGCCGCGCAAAACTTGAACTCCGGAATCTTCCCATACGGGTCCAGCATCGGGTTGGTCAGCGCGTTGGCGGGGGCCTCGTTGAAGCAGAAAGGAATGAACACCATGCCGTCCGCCACCTCGCGGTCGGCGCGCAGCAGGGCTTCGATCGTGCCGCGGCGGGTGGAGACGGAGATCATGTCACCGGCTTCCAACCCTTGCTTCGCGATCTCGCGGGGGTTCATGGCGGCAAAACCTTCCGGCTCGATATCGTCCAGCACATCGGCGCGGCGGGTCATGGAGCCGGTGTGCCAGTGTTCCAGCACGCGACCGGTGGTGAGCACCATGGGGAAGTGCTCATCCGGCACTTCGTCGGGCGCACGAAGGTCGGCGGGTACGATGCGGCCACGACCATCTTCCGTTGAGAAGCCACTGTCGAAAATGACCCAATTCTCGGTGCCGTCGGGCTTGGACGGATAAGTCACGCTCTCGTTCGCCTCCAGCCGTTCCCACGGAATGTAGTCGAGCGATTTCATCACCTGCCGCATCTCTTCATAGACTGCGGGGACACCATCGTAGGACCAGTCGAGGCCAATGCGGGTGGCGAGGTCGATGATGATCTCATGATCCATGCGCGCTTCACCCGGCAGCGGCAGTGCGGGGCGGCCAATCTGCACCTGGCGGTTAGTGTTGGAGAACGTGCCGAGCTTCTCCGCATGGGCCGAAGCGGGCAGCACGACATCGGCGTGCCAGCAGGTCTCAGTGAGGAAAATGTCCTGCACCACCAGATGGTCGAGTTTCGCAAGCGCTGCCCGCGCGTGGTGCTGGTCGGGGTCGGACATGGCCGGATTCTCGCCCATGATGTACATGCCGGTGATCTCGTCCGCGTGGATCGCGTCCATGATCTCCACCACCGTAAGCCCCTTTTTCGGGTCGAGCGAGCGACCCCAGAAATCCTCCATCGAGCCACGAATATCGCCGTTTTCCACCGAGCGGTAATCGGGAAAGAACATCGGTATCAGCCCGGCGTCAGACGCACCCTGGACATTGTTCTGCCCGCGCAACGGGTGAAGACCGGTGCCTTCGCGCCCCACATGACCGGTGATCAGCGCCAGCGCGATCAGGCAGCGGGAATTGTCCGTGCCGTGGGTGTGCTGGGAGACGCCCATGCCCCAGAAGATGATCGAGCGCTCCGAGTTGGCATAAAGCCGGGCAACCGCGCGCAGCTGCTCCGCCTCAATACCGCAGACCTCGGCCATATCCTCTGGCGCGAAATCCTTCACCTTTTCGCGCAGCGCCTCGAAGCCAGAAGCGTTCGCCTGAATGTATTGCTCGTCGTAAAGCTCTTCCTCAATGATCGTGTGCAGCATCGCGTTCAGCATAGCGACATCAGTGCCGGGCTTGAAACGCAGCGAATGTTCCGCGTGGCGCATCAGTTCCTGACCGCGCGGGTCCATAATGACGAGCTTGGTGCCGCGCTTCGCGGCGCGCTTGAAATAGGTCGCGGCGACCGGATGGTTGGTCGCCGGGCGCGCCCCGATAACGATAACGCAATCGGCCTTGCCCGCATCCATGAAGGGCGCGGATACGGCGCCGGACCCGACACCTTCCAGCAGCGCGGAGACGGAGGACGCGTGGCAAAGCCGTGTGCAGTGGTCGACATTGTTGGTTCCAAAACCCTGTCGCACGAGCTTCTGGAACAGATAGGCCTCCTCGTTGGAGCCCTTGGCCGAGCCGAACCCGGCCAGCGCACCGCCACCATGATTGTCGCGAATGTCGGTCAGCCCCTTAGCAGCGACACTCATCGCCTCTTCCCAGGTGGCTTCACGGAACACGTCATCAACACGCAGCATCTGCCCGTCAATCTGCATGTCACCACGCTTCGGCGCATCGTCGCGGCGGATAAGCGGCTTGGTCAGGCGCTCCTTGCTCATGGCGTAATCAAAACCAAAACGCCCCTTCACGCAGAGCCGGTTCTCGTTGGCAGGCCCGTCGCGCCCGTCCACCAACACGATCTTCTCGTCCTTAGTGTAAACCGTCGTCTGGCATCCCACGCCGCAGAAGGGGCAGACAGAATCCACCTTGTTGTCGAAATCCTCCACCGTGCGGGTGCGGAGCTTGTCATCCATCAACGTCTTCTCAAACAGCGCGCCGGTGGGGCAAGCCTGCACGCATTCACCGCAGGTCACACACGTGGAAACGCCCATCGGGTCGTGAATATCGAACACCGGGACGGCGTGATGACCGCGCTCGGCCATACCCAGCACGTCGTTCACCTGCACTTCGCGGCAGGCGCGCACGCACAGATTGCAGGCGATGCAGGCGTCGAGATTCACCGCGATGGCGGGGTTGGAGACATCGTGCAGCGGTGCCTGCGAGGTGGGCAAGGCGTGGGTCACGTCACCCGCATGTTTGCCAGGCAAACGTCCATTCTCGATAGAGAACTCACCCAGCCAATCGTGGAATGTGGACTGCGCGTCCACCGGCTGCTCCGGCATGTCTGCCAGCAGCAGCTCAAACACCATGCGGCGTGATTTCTCGGCCCGTTCCGTTGCAGTCTTCACCACCATGCCGTCGGTAACAGTGCGTTTGCAGGACGCCGCCAGCACCCGCTCCCCTTCGATCTCCACCATGCAAGCACGGCAATTCCCGTCCGCGCGATAGCCCGGTTGATCAAGATAACAGAGGTGCGGAATGCGCGTGCCTTCGCGCTTGGCAACCTGCCAGATTGTTTCATCCGGCGATGCGGTGACGTCGACGCCGTCGATGTTGAGGGTGATCGTATTCGACATCACAAATCCTCCCGGAAGTAGGTCAGCAGGTGGTTGACCGGGTTGGGGGCGGCTTGGCCTAGGCCGCAGATGGAGGCGTCGCGCATGACGTCTTCGAGATCGCGGATTGCCTCTTCATCCAGCGGGCCGTCGCTGCGCAGCAGCTTGCCCATCTTCTCCGTGCCGCCACGGCATGGGGTACACTGACCGCAGGATTCGTGGGTAAAGAAGTCGATCAGGTTCACCGCCGCGTCTTTCATGGAGTCCGCATCGGAAAACACCACGATGGCGTGGGAGCCGACAAAGGCATTCAATTCGGCAAGTTCGCCGCCGAAATCGAGCGGCACATCACCTTTCGATGCGGGCAGAATGCCGCCGGACGCACCGCCGGGCAGATAGGCTTTGAACGTGTGGCCATCTGCCATGCCGCCACACATCTCAATCAACTCGTTGACCGTCGAGCCGGCCGGAGCCTTCACCACACCGGGCTTCGCCACGCGGCCTGAGACGGAATAGGAGCGCAGCCCAGGGTGGCCTTCCTTGCCCTGATCCTTGAACCAGTCGACGCCGTTCGCCAAAATTTCCGGCACCCAGTAGAGCGTCTCGATATTGTTGTTCAGTGTCGGGCGACCGAACAGGCCGACCTCCGCGATGTAGGGCGGCCGGTGGCGGGGCAGACCGCGCTTGCCTTCGATCGATTCCAGCATCGCGCTTTCCTCGCCGCAGATATAGGCGCCTGCACCACGGCGCAGTTCGATAAAGCCGGGTTCCGCAAGACCCGCCGCTTCAATCTCCGCAATGCATTCGCGCATGATCTCCAGCACCGCCGGATACTCGTCGCGCATGTAGAGATAGATGCGCTCCGCCTCTACGCAGTGGGCGCCAATCAGCGCCCCCTCGAACATGGCGTGAGGATTGCGCTCCAGATAATAGCGGTCCTTGAACGTGCCGGGCTCGCCCTCATCGCCATTAATCGACATCAGACGCGGGCCTTCGTAGCCGCGCACGAAACTCCATTTTCTGCCAGTGGGAAAACCGGCCCCGCCCATGCCACGAAGCGAGGCATCGGAGAGCGTGTCGATGATACCCTGAGGCGTCAGATCACCCGCGCGCAGCTTCTCCAACTGAGTGTAACCGCCGTGCTCGCAGTAGGCGTCAAGCTTTTTGTAGTCCGGCCGCAGAACCGAAATCTCGTTTTCATCCAACATCGCCAACAGGCCATCAACCGTGGCATTGCCCACCTCACGGTCGCCGATGCGGACGGCAGGGGCGACATCGCAGCCGCCCATGCACGGCGCGGAGAGCACACGCACGGCATTGGCATCAACGCCTGCTTCCAGACCAGCCTTCAGCTGCTCGGCACCCATCATCATACAGGTTACGGAATCACAAACTCGGATGGTGAGCGGTGCAGGCTCCGGATCACCTTCCTTCACCACGTCGAAATGATCGTAGAAAGAGGCAACCTCATAGACCTCCACCTGAGACAGGCGCATCTCTTCCGCGAGCGCGCGGATATGCGCGGCGGAGAGGCATTTGTACTCATCCTGAATGAGGTGCAGGAATTCGATCAGGTGATCGCGCTGGCGCGAACGGTCGCCCAGCAGGGCTCGCACATTGGCGAGCGCACCATCGTCCAGCTGCCGTCCCTTGGGCTTGGCAGGGTTCCGTCTTTTTGAACGTCCTTGATCGGGGCGGTCGAGCATACAGTCTCTCCGGTGCAGCATGCGGTCGCTGCATCTGATGCGCTTGAAATCGGATGACGCAATGGCCGCCTGTGTGGAACTGCGGCGTCCACCGGCTCAACGGTCGACCGGGAACCCTGTCCGGCCTGCCAACACTATCAAATGAGTGCGATCATGCAATTCAAATGACGACCCGCAGGCGTTCAAGATCAGACGCGATCGTCGCGGTCGATCTTTGCAGTGCGCCTTCGCATCGAAGCGACGTCACAGGCTTCTGCAGTCACGGCGCGCAAGTCGATGCTTTGTTCGCAAGGCGGATCGAAAAGGGCATGGTCAAAGCGAAGGTGAGCCCTCGCTTTTGAGGAAAGATCGTCAGCAAAAGCAAGAAAGACATTCATTTTACAAAATGCGAGAGGCGTGTGTTGCCAGCACCCTGCCAACCTCATGATGTCTGACCGCTCAACTTCCGATCCCCCAATTTTCACTAGATAATGTCGACCAGGACCCGACAACGCACTCCTTACACGGTCACCCCATTATGCCATGCGATGGGACGCGCTAGTGCCAAGGAAAAAACATGATCGAGTTCCTGACCCATCACGGCCTCGCCTCCAATTGGACAGTTTGGGTACGTGCTCTGGAATTACGCCGGCTCGGTGCGCAACATCTCGGCACGTCGCTGGGTCAGATGGAACGCATGTCATCACCCGGCGACGCTAATGACAGTGACCTGTCAGTGCATGTGGTGCAGCGCGACGATAACGGACACGTGGTGGGTTATGCGCGGCTACACCCAAGACCCATCAGCGGAAATTTCGATGCCAGCCGACCGAGGATGCGGTTAGAGCTGGAACGGGTCTTTGTAGACAGGGCACGGCAGGACACTGACAAGATCTGGCACCAGCGATCAAAGGAACTGATGCTTTCGATCATCCGCCATGCCAAATCTCATGACTACGACGTCATTAGCGGCTACGGGGAGCGAGGCGGCGTAAGCGCTTTGGAGCAATTCGGCTTGCTTGTGAAAACCAAGGACCAAGGTTTCATCGATGGCAACCGCGTCCTCTATCGCTTCACGATCACCATTTCAGATCTGAACGGCAGCGCGCTTCCAGATCCCGAAGGGAAAACTGCAAACTCAGTGCCACCAACCGGCATGAAACAGGCTGATGGTCCAGCCAATGCCTCCCGAAAAGAGATGCTGGAAGATCTAGAAGCGGCCTTTGATGTGGACATTAAAGCCTGCCGTCGGAGCTTCGAGAGCGAAAACCTGAGCTTGGAAGCCGCCTGACATAAAGTCCGGGTCAGTTGATGAGGCCAAGCCGCATTGCCCTGGCAACCGCGTGCACGCGATTGACGGCCTCCAACTTCTTGCAAGCAAGCGCGAGATAATGGGTCACCGTATGGTCAGACAATTCGAGATCGCGCGCTGTTTCTTTTGATGTCTTGCCCAGCGCCGCGTGGGTTAAGCAGTCCATCTCCCGGCCGGACAGCGCCGGCGTTTCGCCACGGATCTCAGCAGTCGCAGAAATCTGCACGAGATGATCGTAGAGATAGTTGGATAGTAGGTGAAGGATCGCGCTGTTTTCCTGCGTCAGCACCAACTCGTCGCCGGAAAAGATCAACCCGCCGCGTTTTCCCGTGGCGTCCTGCGTTGGACAGCACACGCCATATTTCATCCCGAAATCGTTGAACAGCGTCCGGGCCAATTCAGCTTTCTCGGTCCCTCGATCCTGTTTGAGCGTGTCCATGCAATAGCTCATCACGCGATTGCCACTCTCCAGATGCCCAAGCACTGGAGAGCCTTCAGACAGGTTGTTATCGTCGTAAACGGCGATCAACTCAGGATCCAAATTATTGACAATGCCAAGATCGGCAAGCGCACTCGTTTTGGTGTCCAGCGCCAGAATAGAGAAACGCGTCGCACCGAAATCGCTTCCCAGCCTGCGGGCATAGCAGAATACGTCATAGGCCGTGTTGAGCCCGGATATGTCATCGATGTAGTCGATCAGTTTGTTGGAGAGCATGTTTGAACAGCTTTCGCGAATGAATTTGTCCGCCCGACAGAACAACCTAAAGTTGCATAATTAGCATTAATAACAGGTTTATCGGGAGTTTCTGGAAGATGAACCAGCCACCCATCGTTTGTGGGGAATTGCGATATCCGGCCCTTTCGTCAGGCTAAAACGCAAGGTTTGCAAGCAATGCGGGCCAGTATGAGTAAGGACCCGACGCATGGAAGCCACCCTACCCGCCGCGCTGCGCCGCCGACCCCATCAGCGGTCGATCAACGATATTTTCTACCTAAAGCTGCATAGCGAGCCGTATCGATCGAAACCCGCGGACGACATGAACCTCACTGGCGAAGAACTGCAGAACGTTCTCTCGGCGTGCGACAATGACGATTTGCTGAACATCATGTGCGGCTTCGGCAAATACGGCATCTGGAAGCTGGACATAGAAACGTCGCAGGTGCGGTGGACCGAAGACGTGTTTCGCATTCATGAATTGCCGCACAGCGAAGGTGCGATCGATTTCGATACAGCGGTGTCGCATTACCATCCGGAAGACCAGCGACATCTGCCCCAGCTCATCACAGAAGCGATATCGAACAGAAGTGCCTTCCGTTTCGTGCTGCGGCTGAAGCGCGCTCTCAGCGGCTACAAGCTCGTGAAATGGACCGGCAAATACCGTGAAATCGCAGATGGCCGGGCGGAACTGATCGGCACATTTTCGGAACTACAGCCCGCCGATCGAGCGATCGCAGCCATCGGCTAAGCAACTCGACCCATCAAATTCCTTCAATCCCCGCTCATGGACCTAGACCGATGACCGACGATGCAAAGCAAAGTTGC
The DNA here is from genome assembly GCA_039208305.1 of Pseudomonadota bacterium. Taxonomy (GTDB): domain Bacteria; phylum Pseudomonadota; class Alphaproteobacteria; order Rhizobiales; family Rhizobiaceae; genus Pseudahrensia. The sequence goes on along the minus strand of JBCCRF010000050.1, from coordinate 2,567 downwards.
AGCAACGCATACAGCCTGACCGATACCGTGGACGAGATGATGGCCGTGGGAGCGTGGAGCTACGACCCCCAGAGTGGCGAAGTGCAGTGGTCGCCAGAAATTTTTTCCATTTACGGCACCAATCCAGACGAACCCGTAACGCTGGAGCACGCCTTCGCGCCTTTCGCGCCAGAAGCGCGCGCAACATTGAAGGAAACGATGGAGAAGGCCTTAGCGCAGAACCGTCGATACGAATTGACCTTGCCGATGGACGTGAACGGCACCCGGAAATGGGTACGATCTGTGGCTCGGCCCAAATGCGGCGGCGCTGGCAAACTCAAGCTGTTCGGCACGCTGGAAGACGTGACCGACATCCTGGAGCAGCGGGATCAAGTTGACAGCAACCGGGGACATAGTGTGCCGACGGGACTACCCAACGAAATCGATATCGACCGGAAGTTGCGGGCAATCATCGACAGCCAGCAAGACGCAGCCATGCATACCCTACCCTACGTCGTTTGTGTGCTGGAAATCCTCGCCACGCCGGGAACACCGCCTGACGAGATCGAGATTACCCAACGCGGCTTCGCCATCGCACTCAGCCAGCGCCAAGGGTTTGCAGCACGCTTCAATGACGGTCGTTTTCTGCTGATATTTGAAGAAGACGCGGATTTCGACGCTGCAGAACACGTACTCCATCACGTCACCGCCTTGTCGCGCCTACGCCGCAACGACGGTGTTGTACTGGCCCTGCAACTGCGCTGCGGATGGCTGCGGCTGGAAGGCAACCGTACCCAAGCTGACGATATAATGCAGGATCTGGAACTGACATTGCGAACGGCCCGCACCCATTCCGGCAAAAGCGTTGTGCCCTATTCGCCGGCGCTGCGGGAAAACGAAAAGCGCCGCAGCAAAGTCGCTCAGCAGTTCCGGCAAGCGTTGGAAAATGACGAGGTAGTTCCTCACTACCATCCAATCGTCTGCCTCAACACTGGTAAACTGTCCGGCTTCGAGGTGCTTGCCCGCTGGAACCACCCGACACGGGGTGTCATCGCACCAAACCTGTTCATGCAGGTGTTCGATGATTCTGCGATCACCGTGCGCCTGTCACATGTCATCGTGAAAAAGGTACTCGCGGACATGGCCTCATGGCACCGCGACGGGCTTCATTTCGGACGGGTGGGCATCAATGTCACCGCACTCGATCTGCAGCAGGACCAGTTTTCACAAAACATCCTGGCAATGCTCGACGAGCACGGTCTGTCGCCACGGCATCTTGCACTTGAGATAGGCGAAGCGGTGATCCTGCAATCACCGTCGCCGGACGTGAGGGAGCATATCGACCGACTGCGGGACGCGGGTGTCATTATCGCGATTGATGACTACGGCACGCATGCGGCCTCCCTTCAGCAGCTTAAGAATGCCCCTTGCGACATCATGAAGATTGATCGGTCATTCATTGGCAATATGACCGTTTCGTCGAAGGACTGCTCCATCGTTAAAGCGCTGATCCAGATGTCGAATGATTTTGGGTTTAACACGGTGGCACAGGGCATCGAGACGCGAGAGGAAGCAGCGCAGCTTTCGGCAATGGGCTGTAACCGGGGCCAAGGCTTTTATTATGCCAAACCAGCTTCGGCAGACGATGTCCGCAAGACCCTTGTCCCTGTGTTCGACCGCAGCACTCTGCGACAGGAGATCGAACCGTTGCCTAAGCTGATGCCGAACGCGATCCTAGAAGAGCGTACCGGACTCTTGTCGGATTGATACCGATACGGTTGGCGGCATGTCAGTCAGTGCGATAAGGAGAGCGTAGAACGCTGCTCTTCAACGGACCCTGACATGCCCGAAAATATCGAGCTTGGTTTCGAGATCCGCGACCCACGCTTTCACGATATCATTGCAGAAGGTGCCAAGCTTGAGCAGCTCGCAACAGGCTTCACGTTCACCGAAGGGCCGATCTGGCACGAGCGCAATCACCACGTGATCTTTTCCGATATCGCGACCAGCACCCAGTATCGCTGGAGCGAAACAGACGGGGTCTCCGTCTATCGCCGTCCGTCCAATCAAGCCAACGGCAACTGCTTCGATCGGCAAGGGCGCGTGGTAACGTGCGAGCATGCAGCGTCACAGGTGACCCGACACGAACATGGCGGCAAGCTCATCCGCCCGATCGCAACACACTACGACGGGTACGAGTTGAATTCGCCCAACGATATCATCTGCGACAGCAAGGGCAGGCTGTGGTTCACAGACCCGTCTTTTGGCCGCTTGCGCGAAGACCTCGGTATCATTCGTGAAGAAGAGCAGGAGTGCCGTGGGGTCTACCGCCTGGACCCCGACGAAACGCTGCATTGCGTGGCAGCTGATTTCGAACAGCCGAACGGGCTATGCCTATCCAATGATGAAACGACGCTTTTCGTCAACGATTCCGCCCGCCCCGCGATCCGCACCTTTAGTATCGCCGATGACGGCACGTTGAGCGGGGGCAGCGTCTGGGCACAGGTCACCGGCGAAGCGGTTGGCGAAGGTGGGCGCAAATGGGTGCCGGACGGGCTGAAGGTCGACATCCATGACAACATTTTCTG
>JBCCRF010000049.1:0-13008 GCA_039208305.1 Pseudomonadota bacterium | reverse complement strand
GCGGATTGGAAATGTGTTTCGCCACGTGGCCGTAGACCGAACGGTCGGCGCGAAGCCTTGCCATTTGCGGCAAGTAGGCGGCCATATTCAGCAACTTGTGGAACGGCTTGTCCATCAGGTCGAAACCGACGCCGTAATTCGCTTTGCTCTCAGCGAAGAACTTCTCGTAGCCCTTCACGTCCTTCGGTTCGAAGCGCGCGATCTCGGCACGCATGAATTCGGGATCACCATTGCAGCGGAACTCGGAACCGTCATCGAAGCGGATGGTGTAGAACGGGTCCATCGCCTTGATCGGCACATGGTCGGCCATCGTCTTGCCGCACAGCGTCCAAAGCTCTTCCAGCACGAAGGGCGCGGTTATGATGGTGGGACCAGCATCGAATGTGAAACCGTCCTGCCGGAAGACACTTGCACGTCCGCCAGGTTGCTCCAGTCGTTCGACGACTGTGACCCGATAGCCGCGAGCACCGAGCCGGATGGCGGCTGCAAGGCCACCGAAACCTGCACCGATGATGACGGCATGTGGCCGTGCATCGTGCCCGACATCTGCCGGCACCGCACTGTCCAATTGATTTGACAAAATATGTGTACTCATTTTTGGACAGTAGGCGGAATTGACCCTGCTAGGCAAGCTGACTCACGCCGGTGCCGAGGCGATGTCCAAAATGAGATCGACGACGAGTTCGGGCTTCTCTTCATGCACGAGGTGGCCGGTATCCGGCACGATTTCGATCTCGCCTTCCTGAGCTAGCTTCCCTGCCCGGCCCGCCGCTTTCGGCGAAATCGTGCCATCATTGGCGCCGATAATCTGGTGCAACGGGATGGGCAGGTTACGCAAGCGCTCCTCCATCTCCGACAGATCCCAATTCGCCATCAACGCCAGTGCGCCTTCGACGTGAGCACGCGACATCAGCGCCGCCTGGTATCGCGCCAGACCCTGAGGCGAAATTTTCGAGCCGGTGGAGGCAAGCAGATTTTCGACACGTCTGGCGCTGCCCGCGCCGAATGAGAACGCCCAAGGCACGAAAGGGTTGAGAAACAGCAGTTTCGCGGCGGCAGGGAACAGATGGCTCGCCAGGCCGGGAAATGGAAAGAACGCGCCGTTGATCGAGATGATCGCCTGCGGTGGCTTGGGCAGATGGTCCAGCATCTGCACCGCCGTCGCGGCGCCCGCGCTGTGGCCGATGATCAGGTCTGGTTGAATGCCTTCATTCTCCATCAGCTCGGCAAGCTTTCGCGCGACGCGCGGCAAAGTGGGCCTGTTGTCTGGCATGGGCTGGGTAAAGCCGTGGCCGGGCAGATCGAGTGCGAAAACCCGGTAGTGCTTCGCCAATAGCGTCATCACATCTGCGAAGGAGTGTGTGGTAGCACCGCTGCCGTGCAGTAACAAAACGGTGTCCGCACCTTTGGGGCCTGGCAACTCCTGAACGTGAAACGCCTGCCCTTTCTGAATCACAAAACGGCTGTTCCCCGCGTGGGGCCAGTCACGCTTATGTCGATTCCAGTCCATTGCGCTTGATCAATCCGCTTTGCGCACAACAGCGCTTAGCGCGTCAGCATTGGCGGATGGCATGGGCACGTAGAGCGCCGCCATCGCGTCGGCCAGAGCACGCGCCTTGGGCGAGGGGCGTCGCCCGACATCCAAGAGCACCGCACTTGCGCCCGTCACGGCAAACGCTCGTGCAGCGGCCAGCGCATCGTCTCCCGCCTTGATGCGACCACCGCTGCCGTCAGCGGCAACATTCGCGCTACCATCTGTCATAATGACGATGGTGGGCGTCCGGCCCTTGGTTTGCTCATCCAGCGCAACCTCGGTTGCAAGTCGTAAGGCATCTGCGAGTGGTGTCCCGCCACCGCCGGGAAGGGCCGCAAGAGCGCGCTTCGCGCGCACCAGCGAGCGTGTAGGGCACAAGAGCGTTTCTGCCGCCCGTCCGCGAAAGGCGATCAAGCCGACATGGTCGCGCCTCGCATAACTTTCGCCGAGCAGCAGTTCCACCGCACCTTTGGCCTCCGCCAAGCGATTGAGCGCAGTCGAGCCGGATGCATCAACGACGAAGATCACGCTACTGGCAGACTTTTCCTTATACCGACATACGTGGAGGTCGCTCGCTCTGATCTGGATGGGCCGCGGATCATCTTCGCGCGCGCGCAGCTTCTGCCACGGCGCAGCCGTGCGCAGGGTCGCGATCAAGTCGAGACGCTTGCCTGACCCGGGTCGCCCCTTGCGGCTGGTAAGCGGTCGCCCGCGATCTGGCGTTTTGCGCGTCTTACCGACCCGTCCCGCGGATGACCTGTTGCGCATTGCTGCCGTGCGCTGCGCTACGAGTTGTTCCAGCAATCCGGCCGGAAGGCTGGCCATGATGGCGTCGAGCAGCATCTCCCGCGGCGGCAACTGCTCCTCATCAGCTTCCGTCTTGGCACCTTCGCTATCGCCCTGGTCAGGCGGAGGAGGTGCTGGCTCGTCCCGCGCTTCCGATTCTGAGGGAGGCACCGGCAGCATCGCCGCGCGATTGATGATGCCAAGCCGACAGGCAGTTTCGAGATCCTCGTTCGTCGCCTCGGATCGGCCAGAGTGAACCGCCGCAGCCCTTGTTAGCGCTGCAAGTTGAAGCGAGACCCGCAGAGACGTGAGACCGAAACCGAGAGGAACGGCGGCAATCGCCTGCATCACTTCATCGGGCAGATTGGCGGTGGCATTGGCGTCGGGCACGGTGCGAAGGCGATCATTGCCCAACGCGCGGATGCCGATGGAGCGCAGATCGATATGCTGCGTCAGCCGGTCGCAAAGAGCATCGCATAAGGGATCATCATCATCGTCAGCCTCGTCCAAAACGACGAGAGAAAAACGACTTGGCGAAACATGACTTGCGCCATCACGCTCGATGCGCACGAAACCATCGTCGAAAGCGGCGCAGATGGCGGCCACTGCTTCGCGGGACGCGCCGGTGGCTGGAAAGACCAGAACGCCATCATCTGCCCTGGCCAACAGACCTTGCTCCAAGACCGTTCGCCCGGTGTCCAACGTTGCTGCCAGATCAAGACCACCCACCAATCTGTCCAGACCGATAGTCGTTGGCGTGCGGTGGATTGGCGTTTGGCCAAGCCGCGATGCCAGACGCGTCATCCAGGCATCGCGAACCGGCCCAGCAGATGCGCGGATACGAATGCCCACGCCGCCCTGGCCTGCCATAGCTGCGAACAGGTCTGCCGCAAGGCAGGCATCATCCCACAGCGCCGCCTCGGCATCTGGAGGCGGTGGCAGGCGGGCGATGCTGAACAGCGTTGCGGGCACGGCGGCCTCACGCGGCTTCGCGGGCGGCGAAGATATCTTCCAGAACACGTTCCACACGAACCTTCGCACGAGCATCATCGAGCGGGTTGCGCCGCAGGCGATGGCCCAGGGCAAGCGGCGCCATGGCGCGCACATGACCAGCATCTACTATGTCGGCACCGGCAAGCGCGGAATGGGCACGGGCAGCCTTAATGAGTGTTAATTCACCGCGCAGACCATCGGTGCCGAGTGCGATGCAGATTTCGGCGATCAACAGTAGTGTGGCCTCCGGTACCGCAACGGTGTTCAGTCGCTCCTGCGCCGTCAGAATACGTTTGCGGTTCTTGGCGTCGGAACCGGCCCAACGTTTTGCGAATGCGGAACGGTCGGCATCAAAGGCTTCGCGCCGACGAATGATCTCCACACGTTGCGCGGGGTCTTTCGGAGTTACCACGTCAACGGACAGGCCGAAACGGTCCAGCAGTTGCGGACGCAACTCGCCCTCTTCCGGGTTGCCGGAACCGACCAACACAAAACGGGCGGGGTGTTTAAGTGACAGGCCCTCGCGTTCAACCACGTTGACGCCGGAAGCCGCAACGTCGAGCAACACGTCCACCAGATGGTCCTCGAGCAGGTTCACCTCGTCAATGTACAGATAGCCGCGATTGGCATCGGCCAGCAGGCCTGGTTCGAAGTGCTTTTCGCCATCCACCAGCGCGCGTTCGATGTCCAACGCACCCAGAACACGATCTTCCGTCGCGCCGAGTGGCAAATCGACAACAGGCACAGGGATGGTGTGCACCTCCAAAGCGTCTCGGTCAGTACTATCCTTCAAGTCTGGATCGGAATTGTAGCGACAACCTTTCACGGCCCTGATCGGCGGCAGAAGGTTGGCAAGGCCACGCACTGCGGTCGTCTTACCGGTGCCGCGATCCCCCAGCGCAAGGACACCGCCAAGACTTGGATCGACCGCCGAGAGCATCAAGGCGTGTTTCAGACCATCCTGCCCTACGATGGCGGAGAACGGATAAGCGATGCGTTTAGCGACGGCGGCTGGCATGTCGGGCTCCCGTTGAGATTGATCGCAGGCGATCTTCAAGTGTCATTGACACCTGACTTTCCATTATGACAATCAAAATGGACATGTCGAGTGTCGATCGCCTTACACACCCCCCATCCATGGATGGATTTCGCGATGCCGTACCCCGACGGCTCTGCACTGACTGCGGCGTGTCGCGGTTGGCGGACCCGTCCGCCTGCGGTCGCGCCTGCCAGTTCATCGCACCGGATTACGCTGCCAGTGAAATGATTGCTCATGGGCGAGCAGCCAGCGAACGGCCCGATGAGGTTCATTTTGGGGTGCACCAGCGAATTGTGAAGGCGCGCATGGCGCAGCCCGCCGAGGGCGCGCAGTGGACAGGGATTACAACGGGCCTCGCTGCGACCCTGCTCGAACAGGGCAAAGTGGATGCGGTGCTGACCATGGTGCCGTCCGACACGGATCGCTGGAAGCCTGTGCCCGCCCTTATTACGGACGCCTCGGACATGGCTCGCGCGCGCGGCATGCGGATGGGCTACGCGCCGCTGCTGGCCCTCTTGGAGCCGGCGCTGGCCGCTGGCCACAAGCGCTTGGCCGTGATCGGGATACCCTGCCAAATTCATGCGTTGCGAAAGCTCGAAGCGCAGCTTGGTCTGGAGCGGCTCTACGTCATCGGCACACCCTGTTCCGACAACACGACGACGGAGAGTTTTCATACCTTCCTGAACCTGCTGGACGATCAGCCAGAGCGTATCACTTATCTGGAGTTCCGAGCCGATTATCAGGTGGAGCTGCGTTTCGATGATGGATCGCGGCGGGAAATCCCGTTTCTGAAGCTGCCGATCTCCAAGCTACCGTCCGACTTCTTCCCCCTCACCTGCCGTACCTGTGTCGACTACACGAACCGGCTTGCGGACATCACGGTGGGCTATATGGGCGGCACGGGCGAGCAGTGGCTCATTGTGCGCAATGACTGTGGGGCTGAACTGTTGGATGGGATGGGCGACAACATCGTGATCAGCCCGCCTACTTCCGAGGGAAAACGTGAAAGCCATGTGCGTGGCTTCATGGCGAATGTGGAGCGCGCAGCCGGCGGCCTACCCGTCCGGGCTATGCCGGACTGGGCGCGCCCGATCGCGGCGTTCTTGATGCCGAAGATTGGACCGAAAGGACAGGAATTTGCTCGTACGCGCGTTGAGATGAAGGCGATCGAAACCGTACTGCATCTGCGTGCGGCCATACCAAAGAAGATGCGTCGTATGATCCCCGATCACATCTGGAAGCTGGTGGCACCATACGGACTGACCCCGTCTAGCGAAGAAACAGAAGAGAAGCCGGAGCGAAAGCGCGCAGCCTAGACCGCATCTCCCGCAGCGACGCCCGACGCCCATGCCCACTGGAAATTGTAGCCGCCGAGCCAGCCGGTGACATCAACTGCCTCGCCGATGAAATAGAGACTGGGGCAGCACCTGGCTTCCATCGTGCTGGAGGAGAGTTCAGCCGTCGATACGCCGCCAACTGTTACTTCCGCTTTGGCGAATCCCTCTGTACCGTTTGGCAGAAAGGACCAATTGGACAACTGATCACCCGCCTTTCGAAGCGCTTTGTCGGAGCAATCACCGAGCATGGCCGGCAGTTCGAGTTTCGTGACCAAGGCCTGTGCCAACCGCTCCGGGAGATGCTGAGCTAGAAGCGTTACAGGCTTGGTCTTCGGCAGTTTGCGTTTTTCCTCGATCAGCCAATCGGAGCCAGCGATGTTCGGTAGCAAATCGACATGGACCGGCTGTCCGTGACGCCAATACGACGAGACCTGCAACATGGCTGGGCCGGACAGGCCTTTGTGGGTAAAGAGCGACGCTTCGCGGAAAATCGCTTTGCCGACCTTGGCGATGGTCTCCGTCGCCACGCCGGATAGTTCCTTGAACAAGCTATCTTCATTGGCGAGCGTGAACGGCACAAGAGCGGGACGAGGTTCGACGACCTTCAGGCCGAACTGACGCGCGAGATCGTAGGCAAAACCGGTCGCACCGAGTTTTGGAATGGAGGGGCCGCCAGTTGCAACGATGAGATTGGACCCGGCATAGAATCTACCATTGACGCTCAGTTTGAAGCCATCTTCCGCCTTTTTGATCCCGTCTGCGGGATGGCCGAACGCAAAGTCGACATTGGCGCCACGGCATTCCTCAATCAGCAGATTGACGATCTGTTTGGCGGACCCATCACAGAACAACTGGCCCAGCGTCTTTTCGTGCCATGCGATACCGTAGCGCTCCACCAGATCGAGAAAATCGCGCGGCGCATAGCGGGCAAGTGCCGACTTTGCGAAGTGCGGATTGGCGGAAATGAAGGTGTCCGCGGCGGTATTCAAATTCGTAAAATTGCAACGACCACCGCCACTTATGAGAATCTTCTTTCCTGGTGATTCCGCGTGATCGACCACCAGAACAGAGCGCCCGTTCTGCCCGGCGCGCGCTGCTGCCATCAGCCCGGCGGCGCCCGCGCCAAGCACGATCACGTCATAGCGCTTCATCCTACTGAGCGGCCTCGACAGTCTGTGTGTCGATGAAACCGCCGGACTGGCGCGACCAGAGGGATGCGTAGAGGCCGTCGTTCCTCACCAATTCATCGCGGGTGCCCTGCTCGACAATCCGGCCTTCATCGATAACCACGAGGCGGTCCATGTCAGCGATGGTGGACAGGCGGTGGGCGATGGCTAGCACCGTTTTGCCTTCCATCAGTTCAAAGAGCTTTTCCTGAATAATCGCCTCTACTTCGGAATCGAGCGCGGACGTCGCTTCATCGAGAATGAGGATCGGTGCGTCCTTCAGAAACACTCGTGCAATGGCGATACGCTGGCGCTGGCCGCCGGAGAGTTTCACCCCTCGCTCGCCCACTTGAGCATCGTAGCCGGTGCGCCCATCGCTATCCTGAAGCTCTATAATAAACTCGTGGGCGTTCGCCTTTCGGGCCGCCGCTTCGACTTGCTCATCAGTCGCGTTGGGGCGACCATAGGCGATGTTGTCGCGCACCGAGCGGTGCAGCAGAGATGTGTCCTGCGTGACGACGGCGATTTGTGCGCGCAGGCTTTCCTGCGTTACTTCGCCGATGTTCTGGCCATCAATCGTCACGGCGCCGCCGTTGATATCGTAGAGGCGCAGCAGAATGTTCATCAGCGTGCTTTTGCCCGCACCTGAGCGGCCGATGAGACCGATCTTCTCGCCCGGTGAGATGATTAGGTTGAGATCACGAATAACGCGTCCGTGACGATCATATTCGAAGGACACATTCGAAAAATCGACCTCACCCTTCGTTACCGTCAGTGCCCTTGCGTCTGACTTGTCCATCACGCTACGGGGCTGGGCGATGGTGTTCATGCCGTCGATTGCCATGCCGATGGATTCAAACAAACCCGCCATCTCCCACAGCACCCAGTGAGACATACCTGCGAGGCGCGTGACGACGGCGGCAGCTACGGCGACGGCAGCCACCGTTGCCGATCCTTCCAACCACTGCCAGATCGCGATCGCACCAACGGAGAACAACAACAGGTTGTTGAGGAAATCGAGCGACATGTTCATGCCGGTCGATAGCCGCATTTGCGGATGAACGGTCTTCAGAAAATCGTCCATCGATTCGCGCGCATAGCTGGTCTCGCGACCGGCATGGGCGAAGAGTTTGACCGTCCCGATATTGGTGTAGCTGTCGACGACGCGACCGGTCATAAGCGAACGGGCATCGGCCTGTCGCTTCGACACTTCTGCCATACGCGGCAGGAAGTAGCGCATCACGAGGCCATAGAGCACGACCCACACTACGAATGGTAACAGAAGCAGAAGATCGAAGGACGCAACCAGCGCAGCAGCGCTTATGAAATAGATCGTCACATAGACGAAGATGTCCAGCACCTTCGTCACGGCCTCGCGCACCCCCAGCGCGGTCTGCATCACTTTTGTGGCGACACGCCCGGCGAATTCGTCTTGGTAGAAATGCATCGACTGGCCGAGCAGATAGCGATGGGCCTGCCAGCGGATGCGCATGGGGTAATTGCCCATGACGCTCTGGTGAAAGAGCAGCGACCAGAACAGGTGGACCACTGGCAGCAGCACCAGCATGACCAAGCCCATCATGATCAGGGTGCCGCTTTCCTTCTCTAGAAACGTTTCGCGGTCAGCATTGGACAGCCAATCCACCACGCTGCCAAGGAAGCCGAAAAGAGTGACTTCGAGCACAGCGACGGAGGCACTGAGGAAGGTCACCAGGGCGAGGATCGGCCAAATGTCCTTCGAGTAATGCCAACAGAAGGCCAGCAGGCCAGTCGGTGCCTGTTCCGGCTCTTCCGGCGGGAACGGATCGATACGGTTTTCGAACCAGCTAAGCGTGCGGTCGACCAGACCAGACATGACGTGACCTTTCGCGCGAGGCGATGTGGTGGAAGTGGTAGATGGGAATTACGACGCTTGTTGCACAAGGTTATGGCGCAAACAATCGACCGTCGCCCTGCGGCGGTACTGGGGCCTTGAGCCTAGTCTAGCCGCATATGGATATGGTCGATCCCCGCATCATCAAAGACGTCACCTTGGGCGACGAAGCCATGGCTTTCGTAAAGCTTCCGCGCCTGCACCTGTGCATCCAACGCGACCGGCAGATTAGGCGCCAGTTGGCGGGCATAAGCGATCAGATCGCGCAACATCAGTTTGCCAAGGCCTCTTCCGCGATGTTCATTCAGCAGCACGATGCGCTGCAATTTTACATAGTCTGGAAAAATCACGATACGAGCCGCAGCAACCGGTTCGTCCTCCAGCCATCCCACAAAGTGATATGCATCGTTGGAGTCGTGCTCGTCGATTTCGAGTTCGACTGGCACGTTCTGCTCTTCCACGAAGACTATGTGACGGAGCCGAAGCGCGTGTCCTATGTCGACATCACTCGTGGCGGGTTTCAGTTGGAAATCGATCGAGGGTCGGATGGCAGGCGCACCATTGTGAATCGGATGCGACCATCCGGAAGACGTTCCCAGCTTTCCACACGCGTCCAATGGGTGGCAACCGGCCAGCGGCGCATCCATTCAAATGTCGTCTTGCGCGCGTCGTCCGCGGCCATGGTGAAAGTTTCGCGACGAAGTGCAATGTTCGCGCGCGTTCCGATACCCTGCTGCGATGCAGGGAATTGAACCTGAGACAAGGCTTGACGCCTCCGATCTGTCAAAGCCGACACCGCGGCATTGCCCCAGACGATGCAAAATTCTGTATGTTCGCGCAGTGAGTTTTATCACTTCGACGACGGTATGGCTTGTCAGACCTGCGAGACACGTGGCACGCCAACTGCAATTCCACGCTGCCTGCGAGACGTCATGCGCGATCGCCATTCCCTGCCGCCGGGTCTGCCGGCCGATATTGATGCAAAGAAGTCCATCGCCCGTGGTTGGTTCGAGGAACTGCGCGACGATATCTGCGCGCGTTTTGAGTCCATCGAAGACGATCTGAAGGGGCCTCTTTCAGACCGCGAAGCAGGTCGCTTCGAGTTCACGCCCTGGCAGCGCGAAGAGGGCCAGGGCGGTGGCGGCGTCATGGGTATGATGAAAGGCCGCGTCTTCGAGAAAGTCGGCGTTCATTGCTCCACCGTTTACGGTGAATTCTCTCCCGAATTCCGCGCCCAAATGCCGGGAGGCAATGAAGACCCACGCTTCTGGGCTTCGGGCATTTCCCTCATAGCCCATCCTCAAAATCCAAACGTGCCAGCGGTCCACATGAACACCCGGATGGTTGTCACATCCACGCAATGGTTCGGCGGCGGTGGTGATCTGACCCCAGTTCTCGACGCGCGGCGCACGCAGGACGACCCTGACACGATCGACTTCCACAAGGCTATGGAAGCCGCCTGCGAAGGACACGATGTGGCCGACTACGAGGAATTCAAAGCCTGGTGCGATGAGTATTTTCACCTCTCACATCGCGACGAGCCGCGCGGTGTTGGCGGTATCTTTTGCGACTACCTCCACAGCGGCGAACGGCATGACAAGTGGGACGAGAATTTCGCTTTCATTCAAGATATCGGTAAGCAGTTCGCCGACATCTATCCGAAGATCGTGCGGCGAAACATGGAAACGCCCTGGACCGATGAGCAACGTGAAGAACAGTTAATCCGTCGCGGACGTTACGTGGAATTCAATCTGCTGCAGGATCGTGGCACGATTTTCGGGCTGAAGACGGGCGGGAATGTCAATTCGATCCTTTCGAGCATGCCGCCGGTGGTCAAATTTCCGTAAGCAGTTGCTCCGCCGAGAGCGAGAAATCGCTTTCGACCCAGCGTTCTTCGATTTTTGTCAAACGCTCTGAAATGGCCGGGCCGGGTTCCATACCGGCGGCCAACAGATGCGCGCCGCGAACGGGCAGCGCGGGCCGCTCCCATCGTTTCAGCCATTTGAGCTGACGGCAGCGTTTCTTAGAGTGGTTGTCACCACTCGCAATCGCCAGGCGCAACCGATCCGACACGGCCTGATCGTCGTTTGTTCGATAGAGAAAACGCGCAAATTCCGGGTTCTTCATCTTGGGCGATGGCAGTTCCAGCTGCGCCCAAGCAAGAAGTCTGTCGCGCACGGTGTTCGGAAGTTTCAAGCGCTTCGTAGCAGATGAAACTCGGTCCTCCGTCGGCGGAAGAATGGCCATCAGGCGCAGCACGGCGTCGCTCTGCCAGCCGCGCTCCTTCTCGGTTTCGATCAGAGGATGAAGTCCGTCGATGCCCCAGTTCTCGCCTTCCGGCAGAACCTTGGTCAGCACACCCGTCTGGCGCATCCAAAGCACCGCGCGCACGGGATCGGGAGCTGCCAGAAGTTTTGAGAGTTCCTGCCATACGCGCTCAGCGGAAAGACTTTCCAAACCATCTTTCTCTCTCGCGCAGGCCCGCAATCCATCAGCATCGGGGCGAAATTTTCCGTACCATGCAAAGAAGCGGAAGAAGCGCAGGATGCGCAGATAATCCTCGCGAATGCGCTGCGTAGGGTCGTCGATGAATCGCACCCGCGCGGCCAGCACGTCCTCAATGTTGCCGAGCGGATCGAAGACTGTGCCGTCTGCCTCAAGATAGAGCGCGTTCATCGTCAGGTCGCGGCGGCGCGCATCGGCTTCCCAGTCAGTACCGAAAAGAACCTTCGCATGACGGCCATCGGTCTCCACATCAGCGCGAAGGGTCGTCACCTCGTAGGCGTCACCTTCGACGACAGCCGTGATCGTGCCGTGGTCGATGCCGGTTGGTACGGATTTTAGCCCCGCATTCGCCAACCGCTCGATAACGTCCGATGGCAACAGAGTTGTTGCGATATCAACGTCGGCAATGGATTGGTTCATCAACGCATTGCGAACCGCACCACCCGCGATACGCGCTTCGCCCTCACCTTCGTTCAGAAGCGTGAGCAGGTTTTGAAGTGGCGGGTGCTGTAGCCACGGCTGATTGATCGTTTCAGCCACCGTAGAGCCGTTCCTGAACGGTGTGGATGATGCCGGCCGTTACGCCCCAGATATGCCGCTCCACGCCGTCGTCATCATAGGGGATGGCGTAGAAGAAGCGCTCATTGCCCTTGAAATGCTTGCTTTCAGTCACGTGATTGTCGGCGTTCATCAGAAAGGACAGCGGCACGAAGAATGCGTCCGCCACCTCCGCCGGGCTGAGCGTCAGCTGCGGCCAGTCGCGACCAACGGCCAGCACCGGGTGGATCAGATAGCCGGAACCAGAATAGTATTTCCCCATCGCGCCCAGCACGTGGATATCGCCATCATGCAGCCCGACTTCCTCATTCGCCTCGCGAAGGGCTGCCTCGACAGGCGTTTCCTCGCCATCAATTCGACCACCCGGAAAGGCAATCTGGCCTTTGTGATTGGAGAGATGATCGGTCCGTTTAGTAAGCAGCACCCACGCCTCTCCGTCCCGCTCGAAGGCGCAGATGAGCACAGCGGCGGGCTTGAAGGTGCGTTGTGACAGTTGCTCGGCGTAGTCCGGATTGAGCACATGGTCGCCGCCGACCGCCGCCATGACGTCGGCGCGGGAGCGAAAGCGCTGCTCCACCCGGGTGCGAAATCCGTCGGTGGAGAAGTCAAAGGCCTTCAGGTGAGCGAGGGTCAAGCGTCGTCCTTCGCAACCTGCGCGGCCAATTCGTCTGCTGGCATGATGGGGAATACCTGATCGCCCGAGCGCACCGCAAACATGGTGGTGCTGTCGATGTTCATTTCCTCGCCACGCTCTACCAATTCATACATGACGGGCCGGGCCAGAAGTGCCTCTAGCCTGCCGCGCACCAACACGTAAGGCTTCAATTCATCGTTATCGCCGGAAATCTCGAACCGCAGCGGGTGGTCTTCATCGACCGTGACCACGTCGCCGACATTGGTGCGAAAGGTTAGCCGTCCTGCCTCGTCTTCCCCCATTTCGACGGCGAGAAAATGCGCGTCCTCGACCGTGATGCCGACCTTCTCCACCGGCGTGACGAGATAAGTCTTTCCGTCCTCATCCTTGCGTAGGATCGTGGAGAACAGGCGCACAAGCGGTGCGCGACCGATGGGCGTACCGTTATAGAACCACGTGCCATCGCGCTTGATGACCATGTCCAGTTCGCCGCAAAAATCGGGATTACATTTCTCTACGGGAGGCAGGCCTTTGCCACCGCCACCGTTTTCCCGCGCCCGACGCAGCAGATCTTCGAGGCCCG
>JBCCRF010000048.1:0-13016 GCA_039208305.1 Pseudomonadota bacterium | reverse complement strand
CTTTGCGAAGGGCCTTGGCAGCGGTGGCCATCATCCCTTCCTCGAAATCGATGAGGTCCGGTCATGGGTAGACCTTCCACCGTCGAACAATCTCCCACCCATGCCTGGACAAGCGAATGGAGCAACCAATGAGCCTGCGTGATTTGCCAGAGATCAAAGCGCTTCGTTTGCCGGAGGTCTGCGCCTTTCATGTCGATGAGGAGGCGGTCGACCGATGGAATTGCGAAGTCAAAGCTTCGCAGACGACCGACAACACGATCACGATTTTGGACAGTATCGGCGAGGACTGGTTCGGCGAAGGTGTCACCAGCAAGCGTATCGCGTCAGCTTTACGGCGCATCGGTGATGGAGAAGTGCATGTCGACATTAATTCGCCCGGTGGTGACTTCTTCGAGGGTGTGGCGATCTACAATTTGCTGCGCCAGCACAGGGGCAAGGTGACGGTTCGCATTTTGGGGCTTGCAGCATCCGCTGCGTCGGTGATTGCGATGGCAGGCGATGAAGTGCTGATTGCGAAATCCGGTTTTCTGATGATCCACAATGCGTGGGTGCTTGCCATCGGAAATCGCCACGACCTGATGGCGGCAGCGGAGCAGATGAAGCCTTTCGACGAGGCCATGGCTGGCGTCTACGCCGATCGTTCGCGGCTGGACCAGCCCACGGTTGCCGAGCACATGGACAACGAGACGTTTTTCTCCGGCGAAGAGGCAATCTCGATCGGCCTAGCCGATGGGTTGCTGGAGAGCGATGAATTGACGACGCAGGCGCGGGCCAAGCCATCCGGCACAGCTGCCCGTCGCGTCGATACTCTTCTGGCGAAAGCCGGGATGCCCCGATCCGAACGCCGTGCGCTTCTCGGGGAACTGAAGAGCGGCATGCAGGACGCTGCCGTGGACGACACGCAAGACGCTGCCGTCGCTGAAGCACTAATGGGCCTTTCGGCAATTCTGAAACAGTAAAGGAGCGCAAGATGCGTATTCTACACATGACAGTCGCGTTGGCGGCTGTCCTCTTCATGCTTGTTCTGCCGGCATCGGCAGCCGATATCACCACTCTGGCGGCTGCTGTCACGACAGCGCCTGCCCCCGGTCTTCTGACGATGGCGCTTGGCGCAGGTGCTCCTGCTCTGAACTCGAAACGTCGCGGCATTCAATGCGTGCGTTCCGAAGCGACGCCCGATGTGAAGACTGTTCTCGCCAACCTTCAAACCGACTGGGAAAGCTTCAAGGCGGGCATCGAAGAGAAGGAGAAAGAAATCGCTTCCAAGTTCGATGATGTGGTGACCACCGAGAAGATCGAACGGATCGACGCTTCGATCGCCGACCAGCAGAAGATCATCGATGATCTGAATGCCAAGCTTGCTGCAGCAGAGATGGGCGGCGGCGGCGTTGCTGGCCCTGTCGACCCCGAATACACGAACGCCTTCAGGTCGCATTTCCGCAAGGGTACTGTGGAGGCGTCTCTGAACAAAGGCGCTGACGACGAGGGTGGCTATCTCGCCCCGGTGGAATGGGACCGCACGATTCAGGACAAGTTGATCGAGGTTTCGCCCATGCGCCAGATTGCGCAGGTGCAAACGATCAGCACGGCAGGGTTCAAGAAGGTCTACAACCTGCGCGGCACTGCTTCGGGTTGGGTAGGTGAGGAAGCTACCCGTCCGGAGACCACGACGCCAACGCTCGGCAGTTTGACCTTCACGCCTGGCGAAATCTACGCCAACCCTGCGGCGACGCAGCAGTTGCTGGACGATGCAGAGGTCAATCTCGAAGCGTGGCTGGCGATGGAGGTGGAAACCGAGTTCGCCTATCAAGAAGGGCTTGCTTTCATTGCTGGCAACGGAACGAACAAACCTCACGGGTTCTTGACCTACGTGACCGGCGGTACAAATGCCGCTCGGCATCCTTACGGCGCAATTGGGCTGGTCAACGCTGCTTCAGCAACTGCGCTGAACGCAGATGAAATCATTAATCTCATCTACTCCATGCCAAGTGCCTACACGCAGAATGCCCGGTTCGTCATGAACCGCAGCACGCAGGGTAAGGTCCGCAAGCTGAAGGACGGCGACGGCAACTTCCTCTGGCAGCCCTCCTTCGTCGCGGGTCAGCCTGCACAGGTTGCTGGTTATCCGGTCACCGAGATGCCGGGTATGCCTGATGCGGTTGCGGATGCTCTTCCAATCGCCTTCGGTGATTTCCGCCGCGGCTACCTGATCGTCGATCGCACCGGTGTTCGTGTGCTGCGCGACCCCTACACGAACAAGCCGTTCGTGCATTTCTACACGACCAAACGTGTCGGCGGTGGCGTCAACGATCCCGACGCCATCAAAGTCATGAAGATGGCTGCTGCTTAACTGCATTCTCCCTCGCTTCGGCGAGGGGGCTTTGTGCCCTGTCGAGCGGCGACATGGTTCAAGGCCTCCTCCAACCAAAGGACACGACGATGGCTGACAAAGAAAACGGTGAGCAGAAGGCTCGCGAGATGAATGTGCCCGCCAACGTCAAGGCGACGAAGAAGATGATCGCGGAAAGCGGTCTGGACCCTGCGCCGTTTGGCAAAGCTGTCGCTGGCAAGATTGACGCCAAATAACCCATGCGTCCGCGTCTCGTCACTGCACCTGCATCCCCCGTGGTCGATCTGACCACTTTGAAGGCGTGGCTTCGAGTGGAGCACTCCGATGAGGATGATCTTATCACCGAGCTGGAGCAGGCGGCTGTGGCGGTGCTGGACGGGTGGTCGGGGTTGCTTGGGCGGTGTCTGGTGACGCAGACTTGGGCGCTGGATCTGGTGGATTTCGTCGGGAGGATGATGCCAAAGGGTGGCGGGGCCTGCGGCATTGAATTGCCGTTTCCCGATACCTCCGAGGTCGTCGTGACCTATCTCGACGCCGATGGTGTGGAGCAGACGCTCGACGCCGCCAACGTATCGGTGGTGCGCAGCGGCGGGGCGGATTGGGCGGTGCTGACATCGCAGTTGCCCGATCTCGATCCCGATACGAACACGCCGGTGACCGTGACGCAGACCTGCGGGTACGGCGAAGCCGGTGATGTGCCGTCATCGTTGCAACTCGCCATCAAGGCGACCGTGGCGCAGTGGTATGACGATCGGGCCTCTACCGGCTCCATGCCGGACGGCGCAGCGTCCATGGTCGAGCGCTATCGCTGGCGCTGCCTCTGATGGCATTCGGCCAACCCACGCCGCGCGGGTCTCGTGGTGGTGGTGCTTTGCACTGGCGTTTCGCGTTTCAGAAACGTGGAGAGCAGGGCGACGAGTATGGTGGCACGACCGGAGCGTTTGCAGAACAATTTCGCCGATCGGGCAATCTGAAACTGGCCCGTGGCACGGAAAAGGTCTTGGCGCAGATGGACACGGGGGTTCAGCCTGCGGTGATCACCGTGCGGCGGTGCAGCGAGACCGAGACAATCACGCCCGCATGGCGCGCGCGTGATGTGCGTGACGGGACGATTTACAACATTCACGGGGTGGAGCGCTCGCCTGATCGGCATTGGATTGAGCTGGTGGTCTCTGCCGGAGGAGCATCGGGCTGATGGTGGCGATCCGCTTTACTGACGATTTTCTGTTCACGCCGACCAAGCGCAAGGGGCGGGTGTCGCTACAATTTCGTGGCGGCCAGACCTACACGAACTGCACGAAGGAGTGTCTTGCCGCTGCGCGGGCCAAAGGAGTTGGTGATGAGCCTGACTGGGATGCGGGAGTGGGAAGCGAGGTTGAAAGCGATACCCGAGGCGATGAAACAGGCGGCCCAGACGGCGATCGACCAGAACGCCGAGGAGCTGGTGACAGCGATGAAGGCGACGGTACCAAAACGGACCGGAACGCTGGAATCAACAATCCGCAGTGAACCGCTGGACGGCGGGCGGATTGGGCGCGTGATCATGGCTGGCGGGGTGAAGACGACAAAAGTGGTGCGCAACAGCGAAAAAGGTAACGCGCCGACTTTCGACTACGCGCTGGCGGCGGAGTTCGGGAAGGACGGTCGGCCCGGTGCCAATTTCTTCTACGGGAATTATCGTCTTCGCCGTCGTCGCATTCGCGGACGGCTGACCCGGGCGATCAACAAGGCGGCAAAACTTGGCCGCTCGTGATCCGGCGTTGCCGCTGCAGAAAGCCCTTGTGGCAGCGCTGAAGGGGGCCGGTGTCTGCAACGGGCGGGTGTACAGCCCTGTGCCGAAAGAAGCGTTGTTTCCCTATTGCGTGGTCGGTGACGACGTTTTTGCGCAAGACAATAACGGCTGCTGGGACCAGACCGAGGCCACAGTGCAGGTGCATATATGGGATCGCGGCGAACACGATGCCCCCGGTTTGGTGCAGGCAAAGGGCGAGGTCGCGAAGGTGCGCGTGGCGCTCGATGTGCCACTGGCGCTGGACGACGATTTCGAAGTGGTTTTCCACGAGTGGGATGGAACGCTTTATCCAACCGATCCTGACGGGCTGACCGTGCACGGGGTCGTGACCTTTTCCTACCTCATCAAACACTGAAGCGAAGCCATGACCGGCCCGGCGGCACGGTCCAACACGGAGACAATCCATGACAGACGCAACGACGATCCGGGGTGACCAGATCCTCATAAAGGTAGGGGACGGTGCAGATCCCGAGCAGTTTGCCCATCCCTGCCTCATCAACACCACCCGGAGCATCAGCTTTACGGCTGAGGGCAACGCGGTCCAGATTCCCGATTGCGACAACCCGTCCGACCCGGCCTGGACTCGTTTCATCAAGTCGACGCTGTCGGCGACGGTGAGTGGAGCTGGCACCTTGCACGTGCCGAACGTTGCTGACTATTTTGCGTGGCTGCAATCGCCCGACTCAAAGAACGTGCAAGTTGTCGTCGGTGACCTTGCCAATACGATTGGCGGGCATTTCGCGGGAAAATTTGCTCTCACACAGTTCACGCCCGCTGATGGTGATCGGGGAGGGCTGGCATCGTGCACGATTGCTATGCAGTCCGACGGTCGGGTGCAGTGGGTGGCGGCCACATGAGCCGTGATGGTGCCACCCGGCAGATGCTGGGCGGCAAAATGCGTGATTTTCGCTTCGGCTGGGCTGAATGGGAAGGGCTGCAGGACGCTTGTGATGCTTCACCCATGATGGTTCTGGCACAGTTGCAGAGCGGAATGCCGAAGATCCAACTGGTCTCCGAAAGCCTGCGCTGGGGGTTGATCGGTGGCGGTGCCACGAGGTTGGAAGCCGAAGAGCTGGTGGACGCGCATGTGAAGAACGCGCCGCTAGCGGAAACGATCGTGCTGGCAGGGCTGGTGGTGTCCTGCGGGCTTTACTGGCCGGAGGACGATCTGCCGGGAAAGCCGGAGGACGACGCCGCGCTAGAAGCGGGGACAGCAATGGCCCACTAAAGTTCTCCGATCTCTACGGCACAGCGCATCTGATCGGCGTGTCGGTGAGTGAATTTCGTAAAATGTCCGTCTTCCAATGGGCCAGCGTGGTTTCGGCCTGGGAACGGGCGCACGGGGATGACACGCCTGAAGCGCCGACCGCGGAAGAGTTTCACGCTGCCTTGCAAAGGTTTGGTTGATGACCGCTGACCCAAAACTTGTCCTGCTGTTGGAAGCGCGCACGAACCAGTTCGAGCGATCGCTGGAACGGGTGCAGGGCGTGAGCCGGCGTGCCGGACAGCAGATCGAGAAATCGTTCAAGACGGTCAACGGAGAACGGTTCAAGAATGCGGCCGCCTCGGCGCAGGTGTTTGCGAACGCGCTCGATCAGCAGGCTGCGAAATTTGCCCGGTTGCGAGCACAGCTCGACCCTGCTGTAGCCGCTGAACAACGCTATCAGCGTGCTGTGGAACAGGCGACGCAGGCGGTGCGGGTGGGGGCAGCAACGCAGGAAGAGGCGAACGCCGTGCTGGCGCGGGCGCGGACGGTGTTTCTCGGCGCGTCCGGTGCTGCCGATGTGATGGTGAAGCAGGGCAGTGGGATCGCGGCTGTGTTCAACCGCAACCGGCAGGTGATCCAGAACACGGCCTTTCAGGTGCAGGATTTTGCAGTGCAACTCGCCAGTGGCACGTCTGCTACCCGGGCCTTCGCACAGCAGGCACCGCAGTTGCTTGGCGGGTTCGGTGCTGTGGGTGCCATTCTTGGTGTGGTGGCGGCGATCGGCGTGCCGCTCGCAGCGACGCTTTTGGCGAGTGGTGATGCTGCTGGCGAAGCCGGTGACAAGGTGAAGACGCTGGCCGGTGAGGTAAGTGAGCTGGAGACAGCGCTTGCCGACTACAAACGGGCAACAGAAGCGGCGGAAGCCTCCACCGAAGAGCTGACTAAGACCTACGGAGCGGCTGCTGTTGAGGCGAGGGGCCTTTTAGAGAGGCAGGCCGAGCTCGCGCGTGTCAACGTGCTGAACCAGCTTGGTGAAGCGGTGCAGGCTGTCGGTTCGTCCTATGGCGATCTCTTCGCGGCCATTGAGCGCGCCGAGAATGTCGGAGACGAGCGAACACGGGCGCGAGCGGAAATTTTCCGTGCCGAGCAGCGGGCCGTGGAAGACCTGGCGGCGGCCTATGGCATTACTCAGGATGAGGCGCGTCAGCTGTCTGCGCTTCTAACGGATGCGAAGACCGCCAAAGGTATCGAGGATCAGGCTGCGGCGGTTCAGCGTATCCGTGAGTTTCTAAAGCAGTCGGCTGGCTCTGCTGATCAGATGAATGCAGAAGCGCTGAAGCTGCTCGATAGCCTTTTGGCTGCGGAAATCAACGCAGCGGAGCTTCAGGCTCGTATAGCGGAAGTTCCAGATAGCATTCGCCGCTCGACTGATGAGGCGCTGGCCTTGTCGTCTGCCATCCAAAGCGCAGCAGACAGCGCTGATCGGTTGGCCAGCTCGCAGGCGGCGTCGCGTCGGCAGGCGGAGATTCGGTTGCAGTTCCGCGATGATCCTGTGGGTGAAGCCGGGGCGTTGGCGGCTGACCGTTTCGACCGCCGAACCGGTGACACGAGCGGCTTTGACCCGATTGTGCAGACAGCGCTTCGCCAGCAGCGGGATGCCTTCGTGGAGACTGCTGAGGCGACAGAACGCGCGCGGGTTGCACTGAAGGCCTATCAGGACCAGCAACGTGAGGATGCCCGCAACAGCCGTCGCGGCGAGACCGCAGGGCAGCGTGACGCAAAGCGTCGTGCACGGCAGATCGATCGTTTCGGTGATCGTCTCGACCAAACACGCCAGCGGATTGCTGACACGCGGGAGCTAACCGCCGTGCAGGCGGCGCTAAACCCGCTGGTGGACGATTACGGTTTCGCGGTCACCAAAGCTCGGCAAGAGCAGGCCTTGCTCGCAGCAGCACAGCAGGCGGGTATTGCGATCACGCCGCAACTGCGGTCGACGGTCGATGAACTGGCAACCGGCTACGCGAACGCATCTGTGGAAGCGCAGCGCTTGGCGCAATCGCAGGATGATGTTCGCAAGCAAGCCGAGGATTTTGAGAAGCTCGCTCGCGATACGACCAAGGGCTTCATCAGCGACCTGCAGAACGGCAAGGACGTGGTGGACGCGCTTGGTGGTGCGCTTGATAAGGTGGCGGCGAAGCTGGTGGATATGGCCGTGAACAACCTGTTCGACAACGCCTTTGGTGGCGGTAAATCTGCTGGCGGTATCGGCGGCTTCCTGTCCGGCCTGCTCGGTGGCGGCAGTGGTCCGCAGGTCAACACAGGGTTTGACCCGTTTGGACCCGGTGGACCGGGTTTCTACGCCAGCGGCGGCTACACGGGCAGCGGCGCGAAGAATGAACCAGCTGGTATCGTGCACAAAGGTGAATACGTGTTCGACGCGGAATCGGTGAAGCGTATTGGCGTGCCCAACTTAGAGCGAATGCGCGGTTACATGAGTGGCGGGCTTGTGGGTGCGCCTGCGGGCGGGCCGAAAATGCCGGGTGGTGACAATATTACGATCCATGTCGACGCCAAGGGTGCGCAGCAGGGCGTTGGTGAAGAGGTGCGGCGGG
Source organism: Pseudomonadota bacterium (assembly GCA_039208305.1). Lineage (GTDB taxonomy): Bacteria > Pseudomonadota > Alphaproteobacteria > Rhizobiales > Rhizobiaceae > Pseudahrensia. The sequence goes on along the minus strand of JBCCRF010000048.1, from coordinate 5,055 downwards.
CAATTTCTGATGCGCTGGCGGAAAACAATCGTCGCGTGGTGCCGGGGATTGCCGTGGATGCGCAGCGGAAATTTGCGAAGGCCGGTGGCTGATGGCCGCGCTCGACGTCCTCTGCGATCTCAACGTCATCGAACAGTCGCTTGTGCCCGTGCGTCCCTCGCAGGTCAACCGTTCCCGTGGTGGTGGGGTGCAGGGGCAGGAAAGTGCCTTCATGTGGTGGCGGTCGTCGTTCTCGACGACAGCCCTCACCCAGGCCGAAGATGCTCTGTTCCAGTCGGTCATGGCCCGCATCGGTGTGTCCAGCGACGGGTTTCTGTGCCACGACCTGTTCCGACCGCGGCCCGTTCTCGCCGTCGCGCCGCTGACCCAGCCGACGGCGACGTTGACCGCGATCGCCGCTCGCACTGTGTCGATCTCTGGCGGGCAGGTGGGGCTTGTACTTTCGCCGGGTGACTACATCGAACTGCGCGATGCTGCCGGTGGGCGGGTTCTCAACACCGTGTCCGACAGCGTGACAATCGATGCTGGCGGTGTCGCGGATGTCGCGCTCGATTTTCCGCTCAATACGGCTCGGTTCGTCGTCGGTGACGTGGTGAATTTCGAGCGGGCGTCCTGCGTGATGAAACGCGTTCAACCGGCTGGTCGCAACTACCAAACCACGTCTGTGACTTGCTCCTTCGAAGCGGAGGAGGTCGCTTGAGCAACGCGCTGTCGCCAGCGGTTCAGGGGCAGCTTGAAGCGTCCTTTCACATTCTGCCGCTGGTCAAGTTCGAGATCCCCGGCAACGTGGTCGGGTTCGTGGTCGCGCCGCAGCCGGTGACCTATAACGGGTTCACCTACACGCCGAACCGCTTCATGGATGCGGCGAACGTCGTCGAAACGCTGTCGGTCGATCTCGGTGAGACGGACCTGACCTTCTCCAACGTGCCTGTAGGCGGTGACGCTTTCGACACGCTGGAGGCGCTGAATTACACCAACGCGCCGGTGACCGTTTCGCGTCTGATCGTCAATCCTGCGCTGGGAGTGCCGGAAGGCATTGTCGGTATTGCGCAGACGAGCTTTCACAAGCTGCGCAACATCACCTACACGGACGGTGCGCAGGATGATGACGGGGTGTCGACGAAGACCTTCGTGGCGAAGCTGGGCACGCCGGGGACGGCCGGTCGGGAGAAGACCCATGCCGTGCGCTCCCATGCCGAGCAGATTTTCGACAACGATCCTGATGACACGATGCTGATTGATGTCGCCACCAACGGCACGATTCCGCGCAGCTGGGGGCAGCGTCGTGGATAGGCGGGCAGTTGTGCTGGCGGTGATCGAAGAAGAGATGGCCAAGCCCTACGATTACGCCACAAGCGACTGTTTCAAGGCGGCTTGTGCTGTCGTGGACGTGTTGACCGGGTCCAGCTTTCGTCGCGATTTTGGCGGGCGCTACCGCACGCTCCTCGGCGCGCAAAAGGCGCTGCGGAAACAGGGGCACACGCATCTGGCGTCGTTCTGGGCGCAGCACCTGCCTCAAATCGAACCGGCGCGGGCGCAGTTTGGCGATATCGCGGTTCTGTCGTTCGACGGGCAAGATCATGCCGCCGTGTGCGTTGGGATGTTCTGGTGCCGAACACCTTTGGGTGATCGACAGTTTCCACTGTCTGCGGTGCAGGCGGCGTTCAGGGTGGCCTAGATGGCGATCTTTACCGCGGTCGCGACCGCCATTGGCACCGCGATCGGCCTTGGTTCGTTCGGCGTTTCGCTGCTGGCGGCAGGGCTGTCGACCGGGGCGCAGTTCCTGCTCCAGAAATATGTCAACCGACCGAAGAAACGAACCTATGCTGCGTTCAAGTCGGAGCGGGAATTCGGTGGCGATGTTCCGCGGCAGGGCAATTTCGGCGTCACGGCGCAACGCGGTCACTACGTGCGGTATTTCAAATGGGGGGCAGGTGACGCTTTCAATGCGGATGTGATCATCCTCTCCGACGGCTGGTGTGACGGGCTGGAGCCGTTCATCATCCTCGACGGGAAGCGCGTGAACCTAATCACGAAGCCGCTGATCGGCAGCGAAATCCAGCATTTCGGTATCGAGGGTTTCGAGACGCTGACCTCGATCCGATACTATGACGGTCGGCCTGGCCAGCAGGCGGACGCCAAGCTGATTGCCGATACGGGGGGTGACCCGTCCACCGATCCGGCTGACAACATCGCCGGGCGCTTCAATGGGTCCGACAAAGGCACGAACATGGCCTATGTCATCTTCGAGCGACAATATTCGTCGGCCTGGGAAAGAGAACCCGATCCGGTTTGGATGCATCGCGGGTTGCGGTGCCACGATTCCCGCGAGGCGGGGCATGATGCGAACGACCCGTCGACATGGGCGTTCACCAAAAACCCTGCGGTGCAGCGGGTGACCTATTTGATCGGCGCTGTACGAGGGGTGCTGTCGGGGCGTGTGATGCTCGGTATGGGCAAACCGCTGTCGCATATTGATGTGGCCAGCCATATCGTGGCGGCCAACGTTGCGGATGAGCAGCGGCAGGCCGGTGGCGGCACGATCAACCGGTACGAGACGAATATCATCGTGCAGGGCGATGATGATCACTCTGAAATGCTGAAGGAGTTTGATGACGGGCTGGCCGGTTACGGCGTCAATCGCAACGGGCTGGCGTCGATCGTGGTGGGCGCCCCGCAGGTGCCCGTCTTCGACATCACCGATGACGATATCATGATCGAAAGCGATATCGTTCACACGCCGCGTCGTCCGTCCGATGAGCTCTACAATCATTTGACCGGGCAGTTCACCTCAATCGAAAGCCTGTTTGAGCCGGAAAGTCTGACGCCGGTGCGGGTCAACGCGGATTTTGCTGCAGACAAGCAGATCAATCAGACCTCTTACGATTTCCTGCAGGTGACCGATCCGGATATCGCGCAATATCTGCTCAACATTCGCTACCGGCAGAACCGCAAGGGCGGCAGCGCCTCGTTTGCGCTTCCTTTGTCGAAAGCGTTTCAGTTGAACGCGGGGGATTGGGTTACATGGCGCGGCGCGACCTGGATGGTTGCCAGCAAAGACGGGCCGCAAATCAGCCTGCAGGAAACGGGGGCTGATATCTATCTCGAAGCAGGCATCGCGCCGGGGCCGGTGGTGGTGCCCCCGGCTGTCCCGGTCAATCCGTCCGTCCTATCGACGGTAGAAGGCTTTGCCGTCGAAGTGGGTGCGGTGCAGGGGGCAGGGGATGTGCAGTCTCCCAGCCTGCGGTTCTCGTGGACGCCACCGGATGATCCGACCATCACAGATGTGGTGATCAAATACTGGTCAACAGCGAACCCGTCGCAGACCTTTACCGCGGTTCAGCCGGCCCCCGAAGCCGGTGAGCTGATCACCACGGCCAATGTGGAGCCGGGGCGGATTTATCGAGCGCAGGCGACTATCGTCACCGTGCCAGACCGGTTCAGGACATTTACGGCCAACGTGACGACGGCTTCCGCCACTCCTGCGCGGACGCTGGAGCTTGATCTTGCGCAGGTGCGGGATGCGGTTGAGGAGCCGCTGCGGCGGCACTTCAACGACATTGAAAGCATCCAGATCGAATTGGGACGGTTGGCGCTCGCACAGCTAGGCGTCGATGTGCAGTCGGAGGCCTTCCGGCAAGAGCTCAAGACGCGGGTTGGCGACGCAGAAGCGTCCATCGTGGAAGAGCGTGAGACGCGCGTTTCAGAGACCGGGGCGCTCGCGGTCACGTCGCTGGTTCTGCAGGCAACGCTAGGTAATGTCAGTACAGCTCTCTCTGAGGAGAGCGCGACGCGGGCCACGGAAACGGAAGCGCTGACACAGCAGGCTACAACCCTGTCTACCGAGATTGATGATCTGGAAGCCGCAGTCGTCGATGAGTCGGCGGCACGGACCAACGGCGACAATGCGATCAGTCAGCAGATCACAACGACACGGGCCGCTTTGGAGGGCGATATCAACGCCAATGCGACCGCGACCAATGCGCTTCAGACGCAGGTCACGACTATCGACGGCCAGGTGGCAGTGAACACCAACGCCGTACAGTCGGTGCGCGCGGAACTGGAAGGCGCGTTCGCCGAAGGGTTGGTGGAATTCGAAGCCGTTGCCGGGCCTACTGGGGTTGCGGCGCGTCTCGCTGTGCGTGTCCGCAGCGCTGTCAGCGGCAATTTCGTGGAGAGCGGCATTTTCATTGACGTGTTCCCCGATCAGACGACGCAGATCGTGATGCTGGCGGACCGCTTCGTCCTCACGGATGGTTCGGATGAGAACCTCCCGTTTGTGTTCGAGAATGGGAGAGCGCGCCTGAACGTTGTCGATGCTGGCACCATAAATGCAGGTCTGTTCGATTTGCGTGAGCCCGGTGCGGGGATACTTGGGTGAGCATTCCCCAGAACCCTCGACTGCCCACAGGTGGTCCTGAGGCGAACTTGTGGATCGACTTCGACGCGGGGATGTATCGCCTGACCAAAGAAGGGTTTGACGTTCGTACCGCTGACCCGGACGTGAACCCAGAACAGTTCGAGTTCACCGAAGACACGCTGTCGGCTGATATCGTTCTGGCCACGGGTTCCTTCGTCCCGTCGTCACAAGACCTGAACGACATACAGATCGGAGTCGATCACACCGACACGACACAGATCATCATGTATCCTCGCGTTGGGGACCGGTATTACTTTCGCCCTGCGATGAAGGGTGAGTTTCGCGGCGGCGGTCTCAACCCGGAAGAGACCTATTCCACAGATACGCAAGCGGTTGTGTTCTCGCAGGAAAGCGGCCCGGCACAACTACGGTTTGCGTCCGCGACGGTGTTCACGGTCGGCAGCAATAGCTGGAGCAGAGACGCGGGCTTCTACCAGCTGCAGTGGCAGAACCAGCCTCTTGTCTGGGTGCAGATCAACATGGCTGGGTTTCCCACCCCGCCCAGCAACGTACCAGGTCAACGGTTCAAAGTGCGCAGCCTCGCGGATGGCGGTGGTATGATGCTCGCAAAGCTGGGCAAGAACCTCACTTCGACCGACCCGGACGACTACATCATCCATCCAGACAAGCGCACG
>JBCCRF010000047.1:0-13052 GCA_039208305.1 Pseudomonadota bacterium | reverse complement strand
GACCCGCTGGAGGTCGCGGTTCACGCTGCCTGCCGTGCCGAACTGGAGCGCGGGAATGGCGGAGATATCCTCGTCTTCTTGCCAGGGCAGCGGGAGATCGAGCGATGCCACGAGCGCCTGTCCGGTAGTCTTGAAGGCGTCGCCCTGCACCGCCTCTACGGTGCGATGCCTCATGCGGCGCAACAGGCGGCGCTTGCACCCGATCCGCAAGGCCGTCGCAAGATCATCCTGTCGTCCGCCATCGCCGAAACATCACTGACAATCGACGGTGTGGATACCGTCATCGATAGCGGTTTAGCGCGTTTGCCGGTTTTCGAGCCGTCCACCGGGTTGACGCGTTTGCAGACGGTGCGCGCCTCCAAAGCCTCCATCACCCAGCGGGCAGGCCGCGCCGGGCGGTTGCGACCGGGCCGCGCGGTGCGCCTCTGGCGGGAACAGCAGACCAAGGCGCTGCCCACGCACACGTCGCCTGAAATTGCGAATGCCGACCTGTCGGCCCTGTTGCTCAATCTAGTGGAATGGGGCGTGCGCGATCCGACCCAACTTCGATGGCTTGATACCCCACCTGCACCGGCAATCGCCGAAGCGCGCGCTTTGCTGATCGACCTTGGCGCACTGCGCGATGACGGCACGCCGACGCCGCACGGGCGGGTCATGGGCACCCTGCCGCTGGACCCAAGGCTGGCGCATATGGTCGTCATCGCCGGGGAAGCCAGTGCGGCCAATGCCGAGCGCGCCGCCCTGCTGGCGCTTTTGGTGCAGGACCACGGCGCAGGAGGTCGAGCCATCGACATCAGTCAACGGGCGCAGCGAGCGGGCGGGCAACTGGTCAAACAGGCGAAGCGGATCGTGGCGTCGCTCACCTGCGGAACATCGGACGAAGTGCTGAGCGACGGTATCCTGCTGGCCCATGCCTATCGTGACCGCATCGCGCGCAAGAGTGGACCGGTGCCCAATTCCGATGCCATGCGCTACAAGCTCTCCAACGGGCGCGCGGCGCAGTTGGACGGCACGGATCGCCTCATTGGCGAAGAGTGGCTGGTGGTGGTCGACATGATCGGCGAAGCCGGTTCTGCCCGTATCGTCTCGGCAGCTGAACTGTCGCGAGCGGGGATCGTGGAAACCTTCGCCACATTCATCAAGGAAACGGTTGATACGGCATTCGACACCACAACCGGAACATTGACGGCTTCCCGTACCACACGGTTGGGGCAGCTTGACCTCGACCGACCGAAACCGGTTCCTGTCCAACCCCAACATGCCCTGCCCGCGATGTTGAAAGCCGTACGCGACAACGGTATGGAACAGCTCCCCTGGCGCGAGGCGGATCGCATTTTGCGCAACCGTCTTGCCCTTCTTGCGCGACACCAGTCGGACAGTTGGCCTTCGATGGACGATGCTGCTTTGATCGAAGACCTCGAAGAGTGGCTCGCGCCCTTCCTTGAGGGTGTTACCAGCCTTTCCGTCCTTTCGACGGGCAAACTGTCTGACGCGCTGATGCTGCGCGCGGGTCATCCATCCGCGGTTTTGCTCGACAGGCTTGTGCCTTCCCATTTTGATGCGCCATCCGGATCGCGCGTCCCAATCGTCTACGGACTGGAACGGGCAACGCTCTCCATTCGCCCGCAGGAATTGTTCGGATTGGACAGGCACCCAACCATTCTCGATGGTGCCCTTCTCATCGATCTGGAGCTGCTGTCCCCCGCCGGACGACCCATCCAACTGACGCAAGATCTGCCTGGCTTCTGGCGCGGATCGTGGCGTGACGTGCGGGCCGATCTGCGCGGTCGATACCCCAAACACCCGTGGCCGGAGGATCCGTTGACGGAGCCGCCCACGCGGCGGGTCAAACCGCGCAAGCGGTGATCTCGCATCCTTTGAAGCAGATGCCGCATTCCTTCTCCACCTGAACCGACATACCTTGCGCCTATGCCCGATCAACTTCTCCACCCGGACGGTCGCCTCAAACCCTCCGTTGGCCAACGCAGCCTCATCCGTGTCGATACGCTTATCCGCCTGCGCTGGTATGCGATTGTCGGTCAGGCGGGCGCGGTCATGGTGGTGGCGATGGGGCTTGGCTACGAGGTTCCGTGGTCGATCTGCATGCTGCTGATCGCCGCCTCTGCCGGGCTGAATATTCTGCTGACGTGGCGGTTCAAAACCAGCCACCGGCTGGAGCCGAATGATGCGTTTACGTTACTCGCCTTCGATATCGCGCAACTTGGCGTGTTGCTGTGGCTGACGGGAGGGTTGCGGAACCCCTTCGCCATTCTGCTGCTCGCCCCGGTCATCGTGTCGGCAACGTCACTCTATGAACGACACACCGTCGGATTGGGGCTTCTGGCAATCGCCGTCATCAGCCTGTTGGCTTTCTTTCACCTCCCATTGCCTTGGGATCCGACCAACCCGCTTTTCCTTCCCGATCTTTACGTCGGCGGTGTCTGGGTCGCATTGGTCTGCACTCTGCTGTTCACCGGCATCTACGTGTTCCGCGTAGCAGAGGAGGCGCGCAAACTGGCGAACGCACTGAGCGCGACCGAGCTCGTTCTGCAGCGCGAACAGCACTTATCCGCCCTTGATGGTTTGGCAGCAGCAGCAGCCCATGAGTTGGGAACACCACTTGCTACCATTGCGCTCGTGTCCAAGGAAATGCTGCACGCGCTGCCCGAAGACGATCCGATGCGGGAAGATGCAGCACTTTTGCGTTCTCAAGCTGAACGCTGCCGAGACATTCTTGGCAAACTCACATCGCTGTCGAGCGAAGGTGAAACCATTATTGAGGAGCAAAGCCTGTCGGCGCTTGTTGAAGAAGAGGTGCAGCCGCTGCGCAGTTTCGAAAAGGCGATCACAATTCAACATGTGGGCCAACCCTCCGACGAACCTCATGTCGCCCGCGCGCCAGGCGTCCATTACGGCCTTGGCAACCTGATCGACAACGCGGTCGATTTTGCTGAGCGCGAGGTTCGCGTCCATGTCAGGTGGGATCCCGCAACCGCGCGCGTGACGATCAGCGATGATGGCAAGGGCTTTCCGCCGACGCTGCTTTCAAAGCTCGGCGAACCCTTTGTCAGTGGACGCCGGAAGAACCGCAACTCCACCCAACGGGGTATGGGTCTTGGTCTCTTTATCTCCAAAACCCTGCTGGAGCGCAGTGGCGCGAAGGTCACCTTCGCCAATGGCAAAAAAGGCGATGGCGAGACCTTGCGAGGGGCGGTCGTCACCGTCGAATGGCCGCGTAATCCGGTTGGAACACTTGATGAGAGCGAGGGCGTCCAGGGCGGGCAATCCTTCATTCGCCCACAGATGGTCGCCGGCGAATGACACGATGCGACCACTTAGCACAGAACCAAGTGCATGATTTGTGCGTTGCAAATACGAGATGAGTCATATCAAGACAGGACGGGTGCCTGTCTCACTAGAAGCGATGAGGGGGAAGCAATTCGTTTGCTTCGCCGTTCGTCCTTCGCGAAATTGATAAGGGACAAACCATTATGAGCTCCATCGATACCACCGCGGCCACCAGCTCAGACGCCGATCACGATATGGAAAATGTGCAGCCAACGCTGCTGCTCGTTGATGACGACCGTCCCTTCCTGCAGCGGCTTGGCCGCGCGATGGAAAGCAGGAACTTTCTGGTGACGATGGCGGACACGGTCGCCGAAGGCATCGCCCACGTGAAAAAGGAAGCACCGGACTTCGCTGTCGTCGATATGCGGCTTGGCGATGGCAACGGCCTCGACGTGGTGGAAGCGCTTCAGAACACCCAAAGCGACACCCGTGTCGTGGTGCTGACCGGCTATGGCAACATTGCCACCGCCGTAACAGCCGTAAAACTGGGAGCGATCGACTATCTGGCAAAGCCCGCGGATGCCGACGACGTATACGCAGCGCTGATGCAAGACCCGGACGACAAGGCCGCACCGCCTGAAAACCCCATGTCCGCGGACCGAGTGCGCTGGGAGCATATTCAGCGGGTCTATGAACTGTGCGACCGCAATGTGTCTGAGACAGCTCGCCGTCTGAACATGCATCGCCGCACGCTGCAACGCATCCTTGCAAAACGCGCGCCCAGATAGGGTTTGCTCATCTGAATTTGTTGTCGATCAGCCTAAGTCTCGCGTGGGGCTTTATGCTGACAGTCTTGTCGCCGAAACTGCTCTGAGACTTCCCCACCGGCGTTGACCGCCGGGATCGACTCGAAGATTTAACTGAAGCCGCTGCTGTCGACGCCGGCATGGGCGCAGCAGCGCGCAAGGCGCATGGCACTCGCGCGGGCGAAGGCAAGGTGCACGGTTTTGCGCTTGGCAGGTCCAAGTTTGTGTGCACTGGGCGACCGAATGATCTCCGCGCCATAAGTGTCAGCGAGCATCAATCCCGTCTCCCGCGGAAATTCTTCCCGCGGTACATCCGGCAGGGTCGCAAACAGAAGTTCATCGCACCAATCGGTATAGTCCCGCCACTTTTGATCAGCCCGCAAGTCGGCCAGCGATGATTTGATTTCCACGATGGTCACGCGACCTTTCGGACAGAGCGCCACGATATCAGCACGGCGTCCGCCAGGCAGAGTCAATTCCGGCAACGTGGCATGGCCCTGCTGTTCAAAGTAGCGCTCGATACCTGCGCGGACGGCAAGGGCGCGGTTGGACTGACGGCCGTCGACAAAAGGGTTGGATGCGGCGAGCGAAACAATGGGCATGGTCGATTTCACCTCTGCAACGGGTGTTTGGATAGCTCGAACACGCAGAAACTGAGCGAGAAATACGAAAGTCGTTCGATTCGTACTGTGTCCGGCATCATGACACGAGTTTCATGCCATTGGTGCAAAATTATCGCAGGCGGATCGCAAAGGCCGAACGATCGGCCCTTTCAGCAATAGTCACGATAGACGGTCCTAGGCCTCGCTGCTACTTTTTGCCCCGGCTTTGATTTGTCGGCATTCTCATCCTTGGCGATATCGCAAGTGGCCGGCGCGCATCTTTCGGGGACTAATACGATCATGGCATCAACTGTTGGGAGCGCGACTACGTGGCGCCACATCATGATCAGCGTGGCATTGGCGACCACCGTCATCGCAGCAGGTTGCACCTCCAGCGGACGGTCCGTCTCGCTCTACGGCGGCCAGACAGTCGCGGTGGCAGAAACGAAGAAAAGCGACGCGACGAAAGAGCTGCGCAAACTTCGCAAAGAGGTAAAAGCCGCCGAACGCCGCGAGAAGGTCCTCAACCGCGCCGTCGCCCGCGATGAAAAACGGCTGAAGCGCAAAAATCTGTCCAAGAAGCGGCGCGACCGCTGGGAAAAGCGTCTCGCCCGCAATGAGAAAGAGTTGAAAACGCTAAAGCGCGAGATGCGGCGTATGTCATGGGCCGAGCGTCGCGCGTTGCGCAGTGAACGCCGCGCCATCCGCAGTCTCGAGCGTGCGCGCCGCGCCGAGGCCAACGCAAAGCGACGTGCCGAGATTGCAGCGAAGCGACGTGAGGACGATGCCCGCATCGCTCGCGCTCGCATTGATGCCGACCGCGATGAACCGCGTCGCCGTGGCCTGGGACTCTTCGGAGGTCGCGACTATGACGATGACAGCGAACCGCGGCGTGTGGCATCCCTGCGCAGCCGTCTGTTCAGCAGCAGCGATCCGGCGCTGGCCAATGTCAGCGAATACGGTGCCCGTTTCGACAACGGGTTCGATATTGCTGCCGTCCCCTTGGATAAGGTCGACAAACGCTATTACCGACAACGCGTGAAATACCGCACCAAACATAAGCCAGGTACGGTGGTCGTCGATCCGCACGCAAAGTTCCTCTACGTGGTGGAAGCTGGTGGTAAAGCCATGCGATACGGTATCGGCGTCGGTCGCGAAGGTTTTGAGTGGAGTGGCGAGGCGCATATCGGCTTCAAACGTGTGTGGCCGAAATGGACGCCCCCGGTGGAGATGATTGAACGTGAACCGCATCTCGCCAAATATTGCGCCGATTGTGGTGGCATGCCTGGCGGCCCTAAGAACCCGCTTGGAGCTCGTGCGCTTTATCTTGTCGCCAACGGTGAGGACACGCTCTACCGCCTACATGGCACTCCACAGTGGAACTCTATCGGTACCGCTGCATCTTCCGGCTGCATCCGTTTGATGAATCAAGACGTCATTGACCTCTACAACCGCGTGCCCACAGGGGCGAAAGTGGTGGTGCTATCCTAAGAAATGGCCGACAAAGCACGGCCAGATCAATTCGACAGTTCGATTTAAGCTTTATTCGACGGTGAGATGCTATTCCCGAAGCATGGCACTTTGCATGCAAAACCGCCTTGCAATCTAATCTGGCGCGCGTTAGTCAGCCCCTGTTCGACAGGTGCGGTAACGCGCACTATCGACCATCGCGCACCCGTAGCTCAGCTGGATAGAGCACCAGACTACGAATCTGGGGGTCAGAGGTTCGAATCCTTTCGGGTGCGCCATTCCCTTTTCATCGCCTGAAAATACCCCTAAAAGCTTGAACGGAAACGCTTTTTTGGGGTTCGAAAACCCCGTTTCACGGCAGTAGGGTAGACTCTCCGTAAAGGCCAGTTTCAATACCATGCGGCGCATGGTGAGATCGCCAGAACTCCATACATTCCAGAGGTTTGCGAGGAAACGCAGCGCGAGATCGAACAATTCGTCGAAGCCATGGCGCGGTTGGCCCGAATTCGCGATCTTTTTCCGTCTCGTTGCCGATGTATTCTTTGTGCAGGCTGCGCGCCGGACAGACAGCGAAAAAGGGAAGAAGATGAACCGGAACATGGCGAACACGCATTGATCAGCGGCAACGGGGGCGTGGAAGCTAGTCGGATTTGCAAACAGCTACCGCGAGACCTCGAAAGCGACGTCCCCGCTCTTGTTGTAACGTTGGGAGGTGAGCAGGTTGACAGAACCGATTTGCACCGGCTCTGGCGACCAATGTCGCTGTCGCCCTATTTGTCATCTGCGCCGTACTCGCATTGGCCTTCAGATCCTACACGCGCTCGATCCTGAATTTTACTGATCATTCTGTTCGGGTTTGTTGATGCACTGTTTGGCCACGTAGCGCTTAGTCTTAAATCTCACACCGCCCAGCATCTTCGGGATTATCGGTCTTGCCGGGGTCATCATCAACGATGGTCCGCTGATCACCGATTTCATTGATGAGGGCGGAAAAGAGGAAAACGGTGCCAATCGATGTGAGGCGATCCTTGACGCGGCTATCGGTCGGTTCACGCCAATCGTGCTGACAACACTGAGAACGTTTCTCGGTGTGTCGCCGATCAATCTTGAGCAAAGCGTGCAAACGCAATTTCTGATCCCGACTGCCTTTGCGCTGGGCTTCGGCATTTTGAGAACGTTCGCGCGACGTCTGGCCACACAGCAGAGGTGTGATAACCTCATGGCCAAAGCAAACGCGGTATGAACGACCTGCACAGCGGCGGCAGACAGAGCGATCGGGGGATAATATTTTGATGCGATTGTTATTGAGCACGATTGTCGTCTCCTGCGGATTCTGCCTTGCTACGCCCGCCGTTGCTGAAACTTGCGCGGAGTTGGCCGCGCCCGTCCAGACCGCAAAGATCGGCGTCGCCTTCGACAAGATTGACCCGCAGAAAGCCCTCCCCATATGCACAGCGGAGGTGAATGCGAACCCGAACAATCATGCCAGTGCCGCGCATCTGGCGCGGGTCTACAGCAAGCTCGGACAGGCGGAGAAGGCCGGAGAATTGCTGCGCGCAATTGACGACATCACCGATCCAGATGCTCTCGCCTATCTCGGTGTCGTTTATCGTGACGGTCTCGGTGGCCCGAAAGACATGAAGCGCGCCATCGCATTCTTTAAGGCGGCAAGCGACGGCGGAAACCTCTTCGCCATGCAGGTGCTGGCTGGCCTCTATCTCGACAAGACGAAACCATATGCGGATTTGAAGCGGGGTGAAGCCCTGCGCTTGCAAGCAGCCGAACTTGGCAATCCCGATGCCATGGAGAAACTGGGCGATAGCCTCATGTATGGCGGGACGGATCAGCAGAAGTCCGAAGCCATTGGCTGGTATCGCAAAGCCGCCGCCGCAGGATCGATCGGCGCCAAAGCAGATCTCGGTCGGGCCTTCCGATACGCACAAGGGGTCGACCGCGACGACGCAGAGGCCGCTCGGTGGTGGCTTCAGGCACATGATGCAGGCAATGCTTATTCGACCTTGCAGTTGGGTTACCTGACGCGCGACGGCAATGGCGTCGCGAAAGACACCGATAAGGCCCTGCAATTGTTCGAACAGGCTGGGAACGCAGGCCGTACGGGAGGCTGGCATGCTGCAGCCTATCTGCACCGTTCAGCCGACAGGGAGGAACGCGCCATCGATTCATGGCGCAAGGCTGCCGAAAAAGGGCATGCGGATGCCCTCGACGAATTGGGCTTTGCCTATTTTCAAGGTCGCGGTGTTCCCAAGGATTATCGCGAATCTCTGCGGCTCACCGCCATAGCTGCGCGCAATGGGAGCAGGCGTGCGATGACCCGGGTGGCGGACATGCTGAACCGCGGTATCGCCGTTGAAAAAGATCCTGTTCGGGCAGTGGAACTCTACAGTCAAACTGCTGAAAAAGGTGAAGTTTGGTCCATGAACAGGCTCGGCTGGGCCTACATGAACGGCAATGGTGTTGAAAAAAACGAGGCCCGCGCCATCGAACTTTTTCGCCAGGCGGCGGAGAAGGGAGACAGATCCGCTCAACACTCCCTTGGGTATGCGTATGTGAATGGTCGCGGTGTTGAGAAAAACATCCCCGAGGGTATCCAATGGTACAAGAAGGCCGCTCTACGGGCCTCGTTCTCGAATATCGCCCTGCTTTACCGCGACGGTTCCGACGTCGAACAGAGCAACGAAAAGGCGCAGCTTTACAATAGGCGGTCTGCCCACAAAGGGGACCAAACAGCCATGCTGGCGCTGTCTGAGTTGCTCGTCGAGGAAGCAACGCCTCAATCCCTGAGTGAAGCCTTCGAATGGATCGTCAAGGCCGCCGTTGAAGGAAATGAGCAAGCGCAATCGCGGCTCGCCGAGGTATTTACAGATAGTGGCGAAGCCCTCCATGCGCAGACCGAGGATTTGTCCGACTCCAACCGTCAAGACCTGGTCAAGATTGGGCGCCGCTTCGAGGAGGTGAAAGTCAGTTGCGTCGTTCTACTGGTGGATTGCGGGGAGTTGTCCAAACAGAAACTCCAACTGACCGCTGCAGCCAAATGGTACCGACGGGCGGGTGATTGGCCTGACGCGAAATTCCGCCTCGGGCGCATGCTCGCTGCCAATCCGCAAGAAGCTCAAGGGAAGCGGGAAGCCATAGAGGCTCTCGACGCAGCCGCCGATGCAGGCCTCGCTGATGCGGCACTGTGGAAGATGCTCAACGTTGGAAACGGATCATCGCCGGAGAGTGTCCACGAATTTCTGGACCGGCAAAATCCATCCGCTGCGGCGCGGCTGGCCAAACTCTCCGTCGCTGGCCGGTTTGGAGATGCCGCCATCGGTCCGGCCTGGAACTGGCTCGAAATGCGCACGGCATCAGGTGACAGCGAGGCTGCGTCTGCGCTTGTTGCAGCTTCTCTCTTTCTAGGTGCGTTCGATCTGGCATCGAACCAATTGGATGCGGTGCCTGAGACGACAATGATCAATCTTGGTGACGTGGACTACACTTTGCGTCAGACGCTGACCTTTTTGATGTCTGCAGTGCGCGAGGGGATCGTTCCGAAATCCAAACAGCTGGACGATATGAACCGCCTCCTCGACCGCATGGCAGCGCGGGGCGAAAAGACAGCGGCCGAACTGCAGCTTATGCTGAAGGAGGTGCGCCATCGCATCGCGACGCTCGACAGCTACGAACCTTATCAGCCCGAAACCGAAGTGCCGCTCGAGGATCGTCTGCAGGCGATTGATGATCGCATTGCGTCCAAGAATGAAGGGACCGGCCTGTCACCGCTGCTGGTGCCGCTTTATCAGGAACGCGCCCGCCTATTGGCCGGCCTCGACCGGCTTAATGACGCGCGTGATGCCATCTACAGATCGCTTGCCATTGCCAAGACGGTGAACGATCAAAGCCGCCACCTGCGTGGGACACTTGTCTACCACATGGAGATGGCTTGTATTCAACGCAAAGGTAGCGACCTTCTGTTCCGCATCGGCGTGAATGAAGCCGGTCTTGCCGTGGCAAAGTCGGCCGTCAATCACTTGCAAGAGGCAAGGCGCAGTCTGCTGGGTCTGCCCCAAAATCTGCAGAATTGCTTTCGCGATCTTGTGGCCGACCAATACAGGAACATCGCCGATCTCCTGATCCGCAACGGTTATCTGGATGAAGCGCGCGAGGTCATTACGCAGCTGAAAGACTTCGAAACCTTCCGCTACTCCAACGGCGCACAGAACCGGGTGGGTGATAGTTTTGACGCCATCGAACTCTCGCCCCAGCAATCAGCGATCATCGCGTCGATCCACGGCCTGCCTGTCGCGCAACTGGTGGAGTTGGAACAGCAATTGGCCGCGCTTCCGGAACAGGACGATGCAGCCGCCGCTGTTATCAAGGACCAATTGAAAACCGCCAATATTGCCCTCGCCGATAGCCTGGATGATTTGGTGGAAGCGGTCGACGCCATGGACAGCGATGCCGATCGCGATCTAGCGCGAGAGGTGTCCGCGCGAACGTTGCGGCGCCTTGCAGGCCGCCTTGATCGGCTGGATACGGTTGCGATGGTGTATTCCGTCACGCTTCCTACGCGCACCCACTTTCTGGTCGTTTCCGGTGACGGTACGGAACATCACGAAGTCGCCATCACCCGCGATGCGTTGAACGCCAGAATAGATGAACTGCGCCGAGCGCTCGCCGATCCTTCTTCGGCTCCTGTTGCGCTTGCGAGGCGCTTCTACGAAGACATCTGGAAGGCCGCTGCGCAGGCGTTGTCGTCAATACCGCAAGATGGGCAGGTGCTTCTCGTGCTGGACGGGCGCATGCGATACGTCCCTATTGCCGCCCTGCGCGATGATGATGGTTGGCTTCTGGAAAAGCACCGCTATGTCACATTCACGCCGGCAAGTCGCGATCTTCTGCTGGATGAAGAACCTCTCGACGATCTACGCGTCGAGGCACTGGGTGCTTCTCGCGGTGGCAGTGGTTTCACGCCCTTGCCTTATGTGCGCCAGGAACTCGAAACCATCGTCGGGTTCTCGCAGAAGGAAAACGCTATCGTGGAAGGGCGCGCATGGCTGGACGACAGTTTCAATACTTCATCTCTGGAGGACGCTTTCGCCTCAGGCGCTCCGATCATCCATGTCGCCACCCATTTCGATCTGACGGAAAACGAGGAATCATCGCGTCTTCTGCTCGGCAACGGCGAGACGCTATCCGTCTCGTCCCTGAAAGAGGGTGCGCGGGGGGGAACGTTCGACCTTGCCGATGTTCATATGATGGTCTTGTCGGCTTGCCGCACCGGCGTCTCCGGCGGGTCGGAGCTGGAGAGTTTCGCAACCGAAATGCAATATGAGGGCGTACGTAGCGTCCTCGCCACCCTGTGGCCGGTTGCCGATCGCTCCACCGCCGAATTCATGAGCCGGTTCTATGCCAATCTGAAGGCAGGCCAAAGCAGAGCGGAAGCGCTGCGCGACGCCCAGCTCTACTTTACGCAAGACGACGTTGGGACCGCTCAGAAAACGGCAAGCCGCGGTGCGCTTCCGCTCTCCGAACCGGAAGCAGATGCCCTGCCTGGCCTGACCCATCCATTCTACTGGGCAGGTTTCCAGATGATCGGACAATGGCGCTGAGCGGATGTGAGACTGGCAGGCTAAAAAGCACCAGGCTTCGGAACTTCAACGATCGTTGCTGTCGATCCCTTTCGCTCAGGCTGCTTTTTGGTGAGTGTGGTGTCAGCGGATGGAATTGGCACTGACGGCGCTGGGACCCTGACCTCTGGCAGCTTGGCCACCTGAGATGTGCCAACTATCTTTGCGCGCCGCGCTGTCTTGGAATGACGCTTCACGGTCTTTTTCGCGGCAAGCACCGGTTCATCATCAATGATGTCGGCGCTTGAGGGTGCTACCGTCGCCGTGGGCACAAGTACCTTCGCACCAGCGAGGCCTGCCACACCCCAACGGCTTTCGCCGCGACGGGGAATATTGTCAGGGTCGGCGGAAATGATGACGCTTTCCATGATCCGCTGCGCTGCCGACCGCGTCAGGCCGGCCCGACACAAACGCACGGTCATAGAGAACTTCGCCCGCGCCGACGGTTTGCTGAAAACCCGCCTACCGGTGGCTGGCGTGCTTTCGACATTCTGCCAACCGTAGAGACACCCGCTGCCGCGTGTCCGCCCGAAGGCCATGCCGTAGGGGCCGTAGGCATTGACCAGAGCATGATCGACGCGGCGCATGGAAACGCCGGAAAATTTTGAACGCAAATGTTGTGAGATGCTGCTGGCCGTATTGGAGAACGGCTTCACATTGTGCCCGCCAGACCGCTTCCAGCGCGCTTGCGACAGAAAACGAACCCGCACCTCGTTCTGCCCGGATACTGCATCGTCGCCGCCGTAGCGGATCACTTGCTCCACGCCATTGTCGTATAATCTGCGCGACAGATCGAAGGGTGCGCCCGCCTGCTCCGGCAGGCTGATGAGTGCGGTGGATACCGGCTGTTCTTCGGCAATCGTGTGGCGGCTGGTGGTGGCATGACCTGCGGGGATCGCGACCGAACCGGTGGCGATCGGGTCGGTCCCAACCACTGCGTTGCACCCTGCAAGAGACAACAGAGGAAGGGCGCCAAACGACGCCCTTATCGACAACATAGCAGCGTTCATCGGGTCACCTTCGGTGCAAGTTTGCGCTTCGATGCGGACAGGCCCTTGCGGCTGGCGCGGCTCGACATTTGTGCATCAAGGCGGGCAAAGACGGCCTTTGCATTTGCGGCATTTCCACCGTGATAGTGGGCCCAGCCGCGCATCAGCGTGAGATCACGGGGCTCCGACGTCAGAGCACCACGGCGGTTCAACAAAGCGATGGAGCCTGCATAGTCGCGCGCGTCGAAAGCGGCACGGGCCTGCTGT
>JBCCRF010000046.1:0-13567 GCA_039208305.1 Pseudomonadota bacterium | reverse complement strand
GAAGCCGCGGTGAAGGTCCATATTCTAGACGACTGGTTCGACACGCTTCGAACCCTTCCCTGCTTCGATCTGCTAAACGGCCACGACGTGACCGTGTGGACCGATCACGAACCGGACCCGGCCCATCTCGCCGAACGGGTGCAGGACGCCGAGGCACTGGTTCTGTTTCGCGAACGCACAAAGATCGGCGCTGATCTTCTGGCACGCTTGCCGAACCTGAAGCTCATCTCGCAACGCAGCGTCTATCCCCATATCGACGTGGACGCCTGCACGCAGCGCGGCGTCCTGCTCTGTTCCAACATGCACTCCGACACGCCGTCTTACGCCGCCGCCGAAATGACGCTTGCGCTGATCCTCGCTAGCTACCGCCAGATCCCTCAGCAGGTCGCCTCCATCCGTTCAGGTGATTGGCAGATGGGTGTCGGGCGCACTTTGCGCGGGCGAACGCTTGGCCTCTACGGCTATGGCCGCATCGCCAATCCGGTCTGCGACTATGCCGAGGCGATCGGCATGAACGTTCAGTGGTGGGCCTCCGAAGATGGCCGGGCCCGTGCGAATGCAGATGGCAAACAGGTCGCAGACAGCCGCCAGGACTTCTTCGCGACCAGCGATATCGTCAGCCTGCATGTTCGGCTCAAGCCTCAGACGAAGGGCATCGTCACCGCCGCTGATCTTGCAACCATGCAGCCACGCTCGCTGCTGGTGAACACATCCCGCGCCGGACTAATCGAAGCGGGCGCGCTGGAAGCCGAGATCGCGCAGAAGCGCATCTTCGCCGCCGTCGATGTGTTCGAGGACGAGCCGCTGCGCGATACTTCACATCCGCTTCTCACCCATCCCAACGTGCTGCCGACGCCGCATATCGGCTACGTCACGGAAGATGAGTTCGATCTGCAATTCACCGACATATTCGAGCAGGTGAATGCCTTTGCGGACGGCAACCCTATCCACATGATCAATCCGCAGGTGCGCGATTGAAAAGCCGCGCTGCGAGCGGTGCGCCGGTGATGACGATGATGATCCGCAGCACGTGGTGCGCGACGACGAAGGCCATGTCCGCGCCGACGATGAGCGCCAACACCGTCAGTTCCGCCTGACCGCCCGGCGCGAAGGCCAGCAGCGTTTCCATTCCGGGCGCGAGGCCGAGATGGTAGATCGCTTCGACTACGATCACGGTCAGCACGATGAGGATGCCGCAAAAGCCAAGACCGGCGAGAAAATCCCGACGCAGCTCCGCCACCGTGATGCCGGTGTACTTGCTGCCGATGGTGATGCCGATGAAGAACTGTGCCGCCCAGATTGCTTCTGCCGGCGGACGATTTTCCAGCAATCCCGCAATTGCGAGAGCCGCCGTGGCGATCATCGGCCCGAGGATCGACGCGCCGAACAGACCGACTTTCTTCGCGCCCCACCAGCCTAGCCCGGCGGCGAGAGCCATGAGCGCCAACTCATGAACCGGAACCGTGGTCGCCGGAACGCCGGGCGGATTGGTGAGGTCCGCGTCCCACACACCGACCAAAATGAAGGGCAGCGACACGACGATCACCAGCACCCGCGTGGCGTGGATGAGCGACAGGGTGCGGACATTGCCGCCCGCCTCTTCTCCGAAGACCAGCATGTCCTGCAATCCGCCCGGCATTGTGGAATAGTAGGCGGTGGGAAAATCGTAGCCCCAGACGCGCTGGAAATAGGGAATGCCCGCCAGCCCGATGCAGATCACCATGACAGGCACCAGCATCAGCGTCGGCCACATGCCGACGAAGGACGCCAGAACGGCGGGCGTAATGGTCGCCCCGACTGCAACGCCCAGAATGGTCCGCATGGAATCGTTCAGCGGTTTGACCCCGCGCATCGGCACGCCGATGAGCGCAGCGGCAAGACAGGCGGCGATCGGCCCGAGCAGCCACGGCAAAGGGAGCGCCAACAGCTTGAAGAGCGCAACACCGATAGCCGCGATCGCAAAGGTGGACAAAACAGCGATCAAGACTGCAAAGCCCGCAGCCGGTGGCGAAGTGATGTCTGCAGATGCGTGTGCGCCGCCTTGCCCGCAGCCTCCGCGTCACCTTTTCGCAGAGCTGCAACGATGGCGTTGTGCTCCATCACCACCGTATCGATGCGCGCCCTGTCCGTGTAGGTCGTCGGCCCCAGCAGAAGCAGAGAATTGTTCAGCGCACGGGCGGATTCCAGCAGGAAGCGGTTGCGCCCTGCAAGATAGAGCCCGCGATGGAATTGCTGGTTGATGGCCGCCGCAGTGGACGGGTTGTCGCTCTCTTGCTCCAGCGCGGTATTGAGATCATCCAGCGTATCGAACTCAGCCGCCGTACCATGTTTGGCCGCCAGTTCCGCCGCCGTGCGCTCCAGCACGACGCGCATCTCGTAAAGCTCCACCACTTCCGAATGGTCCAGCATGCGGATGACCGCCCCGAGACGCGGGCGGTGTTCGATGATGCCTTCCGCTTCCAGACGCCGGAACGCCTCCCGCACCGGGGTGCGTGACAGCGACAGGCTGTTGGCAACATCCTCCTCCCGCAGCCGGTTGCCCGGCACGAACACGCCCTCGCGGATCGACGCCAACAGCCTGTCATAAGCCGCCGCACCGCTGGAACGTGATGCCTTGCTTTTTGTATTCGTCATATTGTATCCATTCGGATACAATCTATGAAACGAGTTCTGTCATGTCAAAGAAAATCATCGTCGTCGGATCGGGCAACGCAGCACTTTGCGCCGGCATCGCAGCGCTGGAAGCGGGGGCCGATGTCCTGATGTTGGAAAAGGCGGGGCCGGACCTCGCCGGAGGCAACACCAAATACACGGCAGGCGCGATGCGCTTCGCCTACGATGGCAAGGACGAGCTGCTGCCCCTGCTGATGCACCCGGATGACGAGCGCATCGCGCGCAGCGATTTCGGTGCCTATACCGAAGCAAAATTCAGCGATGATCTGCTCACCTTCAACGAGGGCCGCCCGCTGTCCGCTGAACAGCAGGCGCTGGTCTCACAATCCTACGATGCAGTGCGCTGGCTTGCCGGACACGGCGTCAAATATGAGCCGATCTATTCGCGTCAGAGTTTCGAGAAAGATGGCCGTCTCGTCTTCTGGGGCGGGCTGACGCTCGCCGCCGCCAATGAAGGCGTCGGTCTGTTCGATATGGAGCTTGCAGCCTTTCAACGGTTAGGTGGCGAAATTCGCTACAATGCACCGGTCAGCCAACTCGTAATTGACGGAGATCGGGTGGCAGGCGTGATGGTCGGCGATGAGACCATCGCCGCCGATGCCGTCATACTCGCCTGCGGCGGGTTCGAGGCGGACGGAGCCATGCGCGCGGAACTGATGGGAGAGCAATGGTCCGTCGCCAAGGTGCGCGGCACACCGAACAACACAGGCGATGGTTTGCGCATGGGATGGGAAGCCGGTGCGGCCCGATACGGCAGCTACGAAGGCTGCCATGCTACGCCAATGGACCTGCAGATGAAGGATTTTGGCAATCTCGATATCCCTCACGCAGAACGGAAGAACTACCGCAAGATCTGTTATTTCCTCGGCGTCATGCTGAACGCCGATGGAGAGCGCTTCGTCGACGAGGGCATCAATTTCCGCAACTACACCTACGCTCAATTCGGCAAGGCGGTGCTGAAGCAGCCGGGCCATTTCGCATGGCAGATTTTCGACGCGAAGGTCTTCGATCTGCTCTACGAGGAATATCACTTCCACGATGCGCACTACGTCGAAGCCGACACGCTGCCGGAACTCATCGGCCAATTGGAGGGCGTCGACCAGGAAGGCGCGACAGCCACGCTGGACGCCTTCAACACTGCCGTGGATGACGCTGTCGCCTTCGACCCGACCAGCCTCGATGGCAAAGGCACCCGCGGTCTACCACTGGCCAAATCCAACTGGGCACAACGCATCGATACCGGCCCATTCCGCGCTTACCCGGTCACCGGCGGAATCACCTTCACCTATGGTGGGGTGAAGGTAGACGAGATGGGGCGGGTGCTCCGTGACGACGATACCCCCGTCGCTGGCCTTCACGCCTGCGGCGAGATGGTGGGCGGCGTCTTCTTCGGCGGCTATCCCGGCGGCTCGGGCCTGACCTCAGGCGCCGTTTTCGGCCGCCGCGCCGGGCACGGGGCTGTAACGACTGAAAACTGAGGTGGATTTACCCTAGGCTGACCCTTGGCCCGGGGTCAGCCTTTGCCGCCGTTTCGCGTTTCATCACGAAGTTGTCCTGCGCAGCGGCCAGCCTTGGGAAGCGCTTGCCGGTTGATGTGAAGACCTAAGCTGGGCGCCTCGATCAATCAGCAACCGAGCGCGGTTGGAGAAGCCTAGCCAATAATTGTTGCATTGCAGCAATCAAAGACAACTTTCTCACCGCAGACGGGATTGATAAGGCGCTCAACCGCTCCTATCCATGCGCTTTCGGTGGACTTCCGCGCCTGATTTTCCATAGGAAGGCAGGCGATCCTACCACAGCACCAATCCAGCAGCACAGTCAGGACTTCTCCCTTGTTGAGCCATCTCGATCATCTGGAAGCGGAAGCGATACACATCATCCGCGAAGTGGCCGTGACCTGCGAAAAGCCGGTCATGCTTTACTCGATCGGCAAGGACTCGACCGTCCTGCTGCATCTGGCGCGCAAGGCATTCGCTCCAGGCAAAATCCCCTTTCCACTGCTCCACGTCGATACGACGTGGAAATTCAAGGAGATGATCGAGTATCGCGACCGCCTGGCCGATGATCCCAATGTGGATCTTCTGGTCCACGTCAACGAAGAGGCCCGCGCGCAGGGTATCGGTCCGTTCACCCACGGTTCGTCCCTGCACACGCATCTTTACAAGACGGTGGGCCTGCGTCAGGCGCTGGAACAGCACGGGTTCAACGCTGCCATCGGGGGAGCCCGCCGCGACGAGGAAAAGAGCCGCGCCAAGGAGCGCATCTTTTCATTCCGCAACGCATCGCAAGGCTGGGACCCGAAGAACCAGCGACCTGAAATGTGGTCAATCTACAATACCCGGGTGAACCCGAAAGAATCGGTGCGCGTCTTCCCCATGTCCAATTGGACGGAACTCGACGTGTGGCACTACATCCTTCGCGAAAAACTGGAACTCGTATCACTGTACATGGCTGCCGAACGTCCCGTCATCGAGCATGACGGCATGTTGATGATGGCCGATGACGAAGCGCGGCTGCCGGAAGGCGCGAAGCCGGAAATGCGCATGGTCCGCTTCCGCACACTGGGCTGCTGGCCGCTAACCGGCGCGGTCGAGTCCGATGCCCAAAGCCTCGAAGACATCATCGGCGAGATGATGGTATCGCGCACGTCGGAGCGTCAGGGACGCGTGATCGACAAGGATGAAGCCGGCTCGATGGAGAAGAAAAAGCAGGAGGGGTATTTCTGATGGCTGCTCCCGAAAGCCGCGTGCTCGACCTGCTGGCCGCGCGTGAGAACCGCTCCCAACTGCGCATCGTCACGTGCGGGTCGGTCGATGACGGCAAGTCCACCCTGATCGGCCGCCTGCTGTACGACACGCGCGCCATCCTCGAAGACCAACTCCAAACGCTGGAAAAAGATAGCCGCGTCCACGGGACCGATGGTGACAATATCGATTTCGCCTTGCTGGTGGACGGGCTGGAGGCCGAACGGGAGCAAGGTATCACCATTGATGTGGCGTACCGCTTCCTCTCCACCCCTTCGCGACATTTTATCATCGCTGACACACCCGGGCACGAGCAGTACACGCGCAATATGGCGACGGGCGCATCCACCGCCGATGTGGCCATCGTTTTGATCGATGCGCGCCGTGGTGTCCTGACCCAGACCCGCCGCCATTCCCATATCGCGTCGCTGTTGGGCATCCCGAACATCGTGCTCGCGGTGAACAAGATCGACCTTGTGGACTATAGCGAGGACCGCTTTCGAGAGATCGTCAACGACTACGAGACTTTTGCAAGCGACCTCGGCTTCTCGAATATCACGGCGATCCCACTGTCTGCGCGCCATGGCGACAATGTCACGGAAGGGTCTGCAAGAACGCCGTGGTACACCGGTGCCGCCCTTCTGCCCCACCTGGAAAGTATCGGTATCGACGACACCGTCGATGGAGAACCATTTCGCTTCCCGGTGCAGATGGTGCACCGGCCCAATCTCGATTTTCGGGGCTATGCAGGAACCGTGGCATCTGGGTCGGTCTCCGTCGGCCACGAAGTCGTCGCGGCACGGTCCGGCAAGAGTTCCAAGGTCGTGCGCATCGCAGGTCGCGCCGGTGACCAACCCCGCGCAGACAAAGGCGACGCCGTCACGCTTTTGCTGGCCGATGAAATCGAGCTGTCCCGCGGCAACGTGCTGGCAGCGCGGACCGCGCTTCCCAACGTCTCCGATCAATTCGAGGCCACCCTTGTGTGGTTCGATGACGATGCGTCATTGATGCCCGGTCGCCCCTTCATCCTGCGCATGGCCAGCGAAGAGGTTCCAGCAACCGTAACCGCTTTGAAATACGCGGTTGACGTCAACACATTCGTGCATGAAGCCACGCGCTCGCTTTCGCTCAACGAAATTGGCGTCGCCAATATTTCCACCCGCAGCCCACTTGCATTCGATTCCTATCGCGACAATCGAAGCACCGGGTCGTTCATTCTCATCGACCGCATGACAAATGCCACCGTGGCCGCCGGGATGATCAATCACCCCCTTCGCCGCGCAAGCAACGTCCACTGGCAGGCGCTGGACATAACCAAGACAGCGCGTGCTGAGGCCAAACATCAAAAGCCCGCCGTGCTTTGGTTCACCGGTCTTTCCGGTTCCGGCAAATCCACGATTGCCAACGCGCTGGAAAAAATGCTCCACGCATCGGGACGTCACACCATCATTCTCGATGGCGACAATGTTCGCCATGGCTTGAACCGGGATCTGGGCTTCACCGATGAAGACCGTGTGGAGAATATCCGGCGCGTCGCAGAAGTGGCCAAGCTGATGACCGAAGCAGGGCTCATCGTCCTCGTGTCCTTCATCTCGCCCTTCGCTGCAGAGCGTCTGCTGGCCCGGGAGATGATGGAAGAGGGAGAGTTCGTCGAAATCTTCGTCGACACGCCGTTGGAAGCCTGTATCGCCCGCGATCCAAAGGGCCTCTACGGCAAGGCGCTTGCTGGCGAGTTGAAGAATTTCACCGGTATCGACTCACCCTTCGAAGCGCCACAGAGCCCCGACATCCATCTTAAGACAGAAGGTTCTGACGTGGATGAACTGGCGCAAAGTGTCGAACAGTGGCTGCGCGATCACGGGGTCATTCACTAGCAACCGTCTTCTGCTGCACGCGAAAGGGTGCGATGACTATCGGCACGCCTATGACGTGGTGATCCCTCCCCTTAGCGCTGATCGCTAGCAATAATTTCTATTGGTGGCTGAAACAGACGCATCGGTTCATCATCACCTGCGCCCACAACAATGGGCGCAACATGTGGTGTGCGGCGACAGCAAAGCCAACGCATGACTGACCGCAGCGATCCGACTTAGCGGTTTCTCCGAAAGGTGTAGCAATCGGTGTGAAATGGCGGAGAGACAGGGATTCGAACCCTGGAGACGGGATTACCGCCTACACACTTTCCAGGCGTGCGCCTTCGACCACTCGGCCACCTCTCCGCGAGCCCTTGCAGGCCACGCGGGTTTATACATGGGCGCGGCCAGCATTCAACCGAAAACGCAACGGAATTTGCGCCTGCACGCAACTGCGTCGGCCGTCCGGTGTTGCATTGGCATCTGCCACACCCCATTTCTGACCATGGGGCAAAACTGGGACCTGATGGGGAGAAAAGAGAGCCGTGTTTTCCATTTTGCTTCGTGTGGTTGGTCTTGCCATTCTGGCGCTGGCGCTGGTACTCGCCGTGCTCGATATCACGCGTACCATCTCCGCGTCGGCGCCTGTGCTCACACCGCTCAATGAACTGTGGCAGAACATCAGTGCCGCCAGTCTGGAATGGCTGCAGACCAGCGCGACAAACATTCACGCGCTGCTGTGGGATCCGGTCCTGCTATTCGTTCTGCAACTGCCCGGCTGGCTCGTTTTCTTCCTTCTCGCCATGCTGATGATGTGGGCCGGACAACCGGCAGACGATCGCTTCGGCCGCTTCGCAAGCCGCTAATTTCTGAAAGGCCACGACCATGTTTCTCATCGACCGCCTGACGTCCAAAATGAAACTTCCCACCGCAGAGACCGCTCTGCCCGGTCGTGACCATGCGATCCCCACCTCCGAAACCCATTTCGTCAACGGTCGTCCCATTGGTGCGGACGCACCGGAGGGCATGGAAGAGGTCTTTGTCGGCATGGGCTGTTTCTGGGGTGTGGAGCGCTTGTTCTGGGAGCAACAGGGGGTGTGGGTCACCGCCGTTGGCTACCAAGGCGGCATGACGCCAAACCCAACCTATAACGAGGTCTGCACCGGCCTCACGGGCCACAACGAAACGGTACGCGTCGTCTACGACCCGGCGGAGATTTCCTTCGACAAGCTTCTGCAGCTGTTTTGGGAAACCCACGATCCGACACAGGGCATGCGCCAGGGCAACGACACCGGCACGCAGTATCGCTCCGGTATCTACACCACGACCGAGGCGCAAAAAGCCACCGCTGAGGCCAGTCTCGCCGCCTACCAAGTCGAACTGACCAAGGCTGGGCGCGGTGCGATCACCACTGAGATCATGGACGCGCCAACATTCTACTACGCCGAGGACTATCATCAGCAATATCTGGCGAAGAACCCCAACGGCTATTGCAATCTGGGTGGCGTCGGCGTGGCCTGCCCCGCGCCGGTAAAAGCCGAAGCCTGAGGTTTGTTACGCCTCTTTCTCCTGCCGGGGTAGAGCCGCTCAAGCGCAGCGTGACATTGGTCGATCTTGATTTAGAGGCACTTGTCCTTCTCTGCGTCGTCATTCCAAAAAACTCCGCTGTCATCCCGGTCTTCAAGCCGAAGTCCACTTTTCCGCCAGATAATGAGGCAGCAGCGAAGTCCGATGCCGCCACATCATTACTTTACTTTAGACTTGGGAACTCGCTGATTAATGGTTCCCGGGTCGAAGGCCAGGATGACTACGATGTGCGCTGCGAGTCTGCGGTACAGATGCGTGGACACGGTCACACCTGATTCCGCCGACACGTTGAACCAGTCGACACGCGGTGGGATTGCTGTAGACTGCAACCGTTGGCAAGCGGCGCAGTTGCCTGTCTACTGCTCCAACCTAAGCCCACAACAGAACGGTCGTTACGATGACATATGAACAATGGGAACACTGTATCACTGTGGAATGCGGGCTCGAACTCACCCCAGACTACGTCGAGCAGAGGATTGCTGCGTTACAGGACAAGAGTGATTTCCACACACAGAAATTCGTCAAAACCTGGGGCGAAAAGCATCGCGCCACCGTTCTGGCGCGGTTTCAGGAAGCGCAGCAAAAACTGGCCCAATGAGCGGCGCAACCACGCCGATCCCACTTACCATCCTGAACGGATTTCTCGGGGCCGGCAAGACCACGCTTCTCCAGAACCTTCTCGTTCAGTCGCGCCGAAACCCTGACATTCGCCTTGCCGTCATCGTCAATGAGATGAGCGAGTTGGATGTCGATGGCCTGATCCTCGACACGAGCGAGGCCATGTCGCTTGATGACGAGCTTCTCGTTTCCATCCCCGCAGGCAGCATGAGCGGCGCTGATGGACTGGCGAAATTCGCCGCTGCCGTGGAGCGGTTTGCCGCGCTCGGTGCGACCTACATCATCATTGAAACATCAGGAAGTACCCATCCTTGGCCGCTTCTAGAAGCAATCCGCACCCATGAGGCGGTTCGTCTGCACGGTTTCCTGTCGGTCGTGGACACGGTCACCCTCGCCCAGGACCATGACATGGGACGAGCCATCGTGCCGGCCGCATCGCAGCATCTCGCCGCCAAGCGGCGTGGCATCGAAAATCTGCTGGCGGAACAGATCATGTTCGCTAACCACATTCTGCTGAGCAAGATGGATCGCGTGTCCGCAGATGGCCTGCAGGCGGTCGGGCAAGCCATACACCCGATCAATCCCTACGCGGAAATTCTCGGCATGCAGTGGGGTAATCTCAAGCTAGATACCGTGCTGGCCATGCCGCCCTACGACCACGCAAGGGTGGCGACGCTGGGTGCTGAGCTGACGCAATGGGACCGCGAAAACGGTGTCAGCTCGATGGCGAGTGCCGCCGACTACCAAATCGACAGTATCGTCATTTCCGATCCGCGGCCATTCCATCCGCAGCGCCTCTGGGATGTCTACAACCATTATCTCGGCAAGGGGATTTACCGCAGCAAGGGCTTTTTCTGGCTGCCGACGCGGGACAAGCTGCAACTGTTGTGGAACCAGACCGCAGGCAGCGTTGGTCTTGGTATCGTCAACTACTGGAGGATCGCAGCGCTGGAAGATGAGGAGCTCAATCTTGCGCCGGAAGAGCGTATCGAACTGAGAAAGCGGTTGGAGGGTATGTCTCCAGAGTTCGGCGACAGGCATTGCCGACTAACCGTGATCGGCGACAGGGACGGCCTGCAGACCTTCGCCGATGCGGTACGCGACTGCTTCTGCACCGATCAGGAGGTTGCCCAGTGGAAGGCAGGCCATGTCTTCGACGACCCCTGGCCCCAAGCAACCACGAGACTGAATTGATCACCCCTGCTGATGCCTGCATCAAGGCTTGCCGCGACCACCGGCGGAACCGGTCGATCATGGCCGCGGCGGATGGCTTGACAGACGAAGCGCATAGGCGGGACCGTGAATCCTTATGTCACTCCATCGGTCATCTGCGCTAGAAGAGTCGTTAAACTCTCACGCAATGTTTCTTTAGCGTCGTCTCCAAGCACATTTGCAATGTCAGCCTCGATCCGACGTATCTGCTCGGCAGCAAGCGACCGCCAGCGCTGCCCTTTTTCCGTGATCGAAACCAGCTTGTCCCGTCGATTGCCACCATCATTTGAAACCACGACCATGTCGTGCGCAACCAACCGGTCTATCGCTTGCTGCGCGGCTTGGCGGGAAAAGCCCATCTCTTTGTGAATGACCGATAACTTCACGGTGCGCCCCCGCAGATTGCCAAACACACGCATGTCCGCTGGTCTGATATCGGCAAATTCAGTCTCGGCACGTGCAGCGTCCATGCGTGCATTCCAACGGCTGATGATGGTCATCATCGAGCCCTTGATGTTGCGCGCAAGGAAATCATCATCCTTTTTGTCAATTACAGTTGACAAAACGATTGGCCCCGGCATTTCATCAACCGTGGTTGATATATTTCGGTAGCCGTAATGGATCGCAGAACATTTTTGAAGTCCACTGGCGCTGGCTTGCTAGTCGCCTCTGGCGGTTTGGGGTGGGCACAAGCAATTCCGCGCCCGTTACCTTTGCTCGCAATGACAGACGTCACCGACGGGATCGATGGGCGTATACCGTTGTCGCTCGACCGCGGCACCCACGACTTTTCGAACGGCGTAAAGAGCAAAACACTAGGCATCAACCGCGGTTATCTTGGCCCAGTGCTGAAAGTCAAACAGGGCCAAACTCTTCCGGTCGATGTCATCAACAACGTCGGAGAGACTTCAACGATCCATTGGCACGGCTTGCATATTCCAGGCGATTTAGATGGCGGGCCGCATCAGGAGATCTCGGACGGTGACACCTGGTCGCCCGATATTCCTATCGCACAACACGCATCCATGAATTGGTTTCATTCACACATGCATGGCAAAACGGCGCGCCAAACCCATGATGGTCTAGCTGGAATTCTGCTGGTGGAGGATGACGCCAGTCTTTCGGCTGACCTGCCGAAGACCTACGGGATCGACGATTTCACATTGATCCTTCAGGACAAGATGTTCGATGCCAATGGCAAGATGGCCTACGAATTGTCCGCAGCTGTTTTTGAAGACGGTTTTGAAGGCGACACTCTCGTTGTGAACGGGGCCATCGCACCCGTTACCCAAAATGTGCCCACAGGTCTTGTGCGCCTGCGCATCCTCAACGCTTGCAACGCCCGCTTTCTAGAGCTTTCCATGGAGACCGGTCCCATCACGGTGATCGCTTCAGATGGCGGTTTCCTTTCAGCACCGGTGGAGACAGACAGCATCTTGATGTCCCCCGGTGAGCGTTACGAAGTACTGGTCAATATGGCAGCGATCGGAAACAACGCATTGAATGTCAATCTGGCTGGTGGTGATGGCGGATTCTTTTCAAGCCTGTTTGGCGGCAACCAGACCCAGACGGCGCTTTTTCTTCAGCGCACCGCTGAAAACGGCTTTGACGGATCGATACCAGGCCGACTTGCAAATCTCGAACCACCGAAGCCAGCTGAAGCAACTGTGACACGGTCCTTTCAGCTGGAAATGGACGTCGGGGCCGACTTGGTTGCACTTGCCGCCGCGTGGGACAATTTTTGCGGCAAGGCGAGCGCAATGGCCATCAACGGTCAACCGATGAACATGGACCGCATAGATGAAAAGGTGACCAAGGGGGAAACTGAAATTTGGCGCATTTCCGTCGACGATCAGTTGCACCCGTTCCACATACACGGCTGCTCCTTCCGCATCCTGACACAAAACGGTGGACCGCCGCCTTCCTATGCAGCAGGCTGGAAGGACATGGTGCACGTAGAAGATGGACCGTCAGAAGTGCTGGTCCGGTTCGATTATGAAGCCGCGAAAGAAGCGCCCTACATGTACCATTGCCATATTCTGGAGCACGAGGACTGTGGAATGATGGGCCAGTTTACAGTCACCTGAACTTAATTCCTCAACCCCGAACTGCCATGATCACCACCTCCTACGCCCGAACCATGGCCCGTTACGACCGGTGGCAGAACCGGTCGATCATCACAGCAGCGGATAGCTTAACGCACGAGGAACGATGGCGGGACCGCGGTGCGTTCTTCCGTTCCATCGCCGAGACGCTGAACCACATCCTGTGGGATCAACACGTCTGGCTCGCACGTCAGAACGGCGATGATGCTACAGCCCGCGAGATGAATGGACGCCATCCCTACACCGATGCACCGCGCGACTGGCCCGTCTACAAGCGCGAGCGCGGCGCGCTTGATGATGAGATCGAGGCGTGGTGCGCAAGCCTGACCGATGCCGACATGTCACGCCCTGTGAAATGGATGCGGGGCGAAACGCCTGTCGAGACGCAGTTCAGCTTCAACGTCGTCCATATGTTCAACCACGCCACCCACCACCGCGGACAGGTTCACGCCATGCTGACGGCGGCGAGTATCGATCCAGGCTCGACAGATCTACCAATGTTGCCGGAGGTTGTGTGACCAACGGAATCGTCCACGGCCAATCAGAATTTCTATGAGGCTACGCTTTAGTTCTCCAGCGCATAGAACGCGCGAAAGCTCGGCGTCGCGATGCGGCCAGAAGGCTGATAGGTCACCGCGTTCACCGTGGTGGCGGGCGTGCCACCGGTTCCTTCTGCCGTCAGCACCACGCGGCACTGGCGCGGCAGCTGCGCCAGCGTAATCTCGCGTTTTTTCTTGCGCGGCTTCGGCTTCACACCGGGCTTGGGTTTGCGGCG
>JBCCRF010000045.1:0-13764 GCA_039208305.1 Pseudomonadota bacterium | reverse complement strand
CGTCATCATCACCATGAGCGGACACGGCACCCAGCAACGCGACATCTCGGGTGATGAGGCAGACGGCCGCGACGAGGTGTTCCTGCCTGCAGATACAGCCCGCTCGGAACCAGGCAGCGGTGTGATTCCCAACGCTATCATTGACGATGAGCTGGGCGATGCCGTCCGCGCGATCCGCCGCAAAGGGGCCGATGTCTGGCTGGTGGTCGACTCTTGCCATTCCGGCTCCGCTTTGCGGGCGGGCGGAACACGCACGGCGGCGCGGTTCGTCGATCCCAACCAATTGGGCGTCTCGTTGCGAGGTCAGGTAGACCGCGCATCGAAGGACCCTTTCATCGCACCCGAAGACGAGAACCTACCGGGCGGGCTGATGGCTTTCTATTCCGCGCAAAGCGATGAGCTGGCACGGGAGATCGATTTTGCGAGCGACAAGGAGAGCGGGGAGACGAACAACTGGTACGGCTTGTTCACCTCGCGCCTCGCCATGCGCCTGCGTCAGGGTGGCGCCGTGAGCTATGGGCAAATGTTCCAGGCCGTGCAGCAGGACATGCGCGACGCAAAACTGCCGGGCGTTGCGCGCCTGCAGACCCCGCTCTGGGAAGGTACGATGATCGAAGCCACTGTGCTCGGCGGACGCGGCAGTGCCGTGCGCCAGTTTGCGGTAGATGGTGACCGGGTCGCGGCAGGGCGTCTGCACGGCCTTACGCAAGGTACGGTCGTCGCATTGGTGTCAGACGCAGCCGCAGATGCCGAGACGTCCATCGCCATTGCTCAGATCGAGGAAGCTGCCGCGACCACGTCGTATATGCGACCGGTATCGCAAGATTGCCGCGCTAAGCCGGGGCAACTGTGCGACCGCGCCGGCCAGCTTCCGGCGAATGCCCGTTTTGCACGCCCGCAGGAGAGCGTGAACGATCTGACCGTTGGCCTCGCCCTGTCCGGCGATTGGCCCGATGATGTGCGTCAACAGATTGAGGCAGCAATTGCCCGCCGTCCGATTTCCGATCTCGAATTGACCGATGATGGCCGCATTGAGGTCCGCCATCTCGATGGGCGCGTCTGGTTCGGCCAGCGCGCCGCCATGCAGGGTCTGCCACTCGGCGCAACATGGTCGCCAGACGATGGAAACGTCTCGCTCGATTCGCTGCTCAACCGTATCGTCCATGCCGAGCGACTGGCCGGCACGCTGGACTCGTTACAGGTGGACGATCCATTCTTCTCAGATGAGCCGGTGGAGATAGCAGCCGAATTCCGCTCCGCCCGACTCGGCGAACAACGCCCCGGCGAGGATGCAGTGCGCGAATGCGGTCGCTTGCGCGAACAACGCGCCTTCGATGCGCCAGAACCTCTGGAAAGCGCTATCCGCTTCAATCAATGCGATATGTTGCGGGTCACCGCACGCGGAAACTACGACGGCACGCGCGATGTCAACCGCATCCATATCGACGCGACTTTCTGCGTCTATGCCAGTCACGAACGTATCGAAGGGTCACGTCGAGCAGTGCCCGTGGGTGGTCCGTTCCAGTTCTGCGCCGATTGCCCCACCGGCCCGTCGGCCGGCGACGAGCGGCTCTACATCGTGACAACTGCGGCCCAGCCAAACAGTGGTCCAACCAACCTCAAATCAGCGGTGGAAAACTGCGGCAGGAGCGGCGGCGGTGCCACGCGCGGCGACGGGCAGGCGCTGGCCGATCTCATCGGTGAGTTGAACGACACCAATATCGGCCCAACCCGCGGCGGTCTTGGCGGCGGCGGCATATTCGGCGACGTGTGGGTCAAGCGCTATGAATGGACGGTGCTGCCCCGCGCCCTGTCCAAGCCGCGCGATGGCTAGCGAGATAGACGATAACGGGAACAGGGAGACAGACATGACGATCATGACGAAAGCCAAAGCCTGTGCAGCGCTTGCCGCGCTATCGGTCCTTGCCCTCTCCACCGCCGCGATGGCGCAGTCTGCGGAAGATGTGGGAACCGCTGAAGGCACAAGCCGCGCGGATATCAATTACATGGAAGCGGTGACGGCCCGCATGGAAGGCAGTCGCTTGGTCCAGCCCGACGCCGTAACATCCACTCGCGTCTATGGCGGTCGCCCTGCAAGGCAGGGAGAATACCCGGCACAGGTTGGTCTGCACATGGCGGCGCGCATCTCGTCAGACCCGCAATCGCTCCACGCATCGCATTTTTGCGGCGGTTCAATCATCGCACGCCAATGGATTTTGACTGCGGCCCATTGCGTGACCAACGGCAAAGGTGTGCCGAATCCCGCCAACGCCATGGTTGTGCGCACCGGGTCCGCCAAGATCAGCGGCGGGGATTTGCGGGAGGTCGAGCGCGTGGTCGTCCATGAAGGCTGGCGACCTCCGAACTTCAACAACGATATTGCTCTGTTGAAACTCACCCAACCGATCCAGTCATCGCAGGGTGATGTCGCCGCCATCAGCATTGCACCGGCCGGCAGCCGCGTGGCCCCAGGTGCCGCCGTTGCGATCGGCTGGGGGTTGACCGAACAGGGCAATATTCCAGTCGATCTGTTGCAGACCGATATTGAGATCGTCGACAACGAAACCTGCGGGCGCAACGTCGTAAAGGCGCTGAAACGCGATATCGCGGTTGTCATGAAATTCGCCATGGAACTCACCGGCGGCGATCAGGACGAGTTCAACCAGGCTTTCGTGCGCGCCGCACAGGCGTTGCGCAATCCCGTGACGCAGAACATGATCTGCGCCGGCATGGCCTCTGGCAAACAGACCACCTGCAAGGGCGATAGCGGTGGCCCGCTGATGGTGAAGGATGGCAATGGCCGCTGGCTGCAGGTGGGTGTCGTCTCCTGGGGTTATGTGCCGCTGGTGAAAACTGGCGACCCGCTTTGCGGCGCCCAGCAGACCTACGCGCTCTATGTCGATCTTGCCGATTATTTCGACTGGATCGCCAAACATGTGAGGGGGTCGTGATCCGCTTTACAGCGGCAGCGCTTGGCTTACTCGGGCTTACAATTGCCGTCCCGGTCGCCGCTGAAGCACCGACGCCCAACCAACCGGCTTCGAACGACTACACGATCATCGACCGGCAGGGTTTCGATGGGCCGACACCTGCTGTCACCTATCGCCTGCCAAAGAATTGGAAGGCGCGGGGCAATATTCGCTGGCAAAAGCCATGCTCGTTCCAGCGATTTTACGTCACGCTGTTTCGCGCCACCAGCCCGGATGGGCGACGCGGGCTGAGGCTCTCGCCAGGCTTCGTATTCTCCATGATGGGGGCAGACCCACCCGGCGTCGATCCGCTGGCTGACCAGATGGTAGCTCAATTCCTCGCTCAGAGCCGGGGGCGAATGCTAAGTCGAACTGCTTCACCGAACTCGGTGGCGACATGAACCGGCTTGCGCAACGGCTCGTCGTGGACAGGCGACCGCCCGGCACGCGGCTGGTCTCCATCACCCATGACCGCGAGTTCGCACGCAAGATGAAAGACAATATGGGCGGCGAGCGCACCGTTCATCCCAATGACCGCTTCGAGGTCGAAGCTGCTGTCGTACGGGTCACTTATGACAGTGCGTTGGGGCCAGTCGAAGAAGATGTGGCCATTCAGATGATCAGCCAGCGTGTGTATATCGCTGGCGTCAATGGCGTGGGAACCTGGACGGATACGATTTCTGTTTTTCCGCTGGTGCGCTTCTGGGCCCCGGTGGGTCAGTTGGATGCCAACAAACCGCTGCTGTCGAAAATTCTCGCCTCGGGAAAACAGCACGACCATTGGGCGGGTGAAGTCGAGAAGCTGCGCACAAAATATGCTGAAGCGGATGCTGAGGCGGCCAAGGAACGCACAAAACAGTGGGAAGAGCGCCAGCGCCGCAGCTCCGATCAGAACAAGAAGTTTATCGACGCGGTGATCGTGGGCGGGCTGGCGCTGGAGCTGCTGAAAACGCCTGAGGAGAGATGAGGATGATACGCATCAGAACACATCTGAACGCAGGTGTTGCTGCCTTGGCTCTGCTGACGGCTACACCTGCCGCCGCCGATGATTTTGGTGGATCGTTTGGACCAAGCGGTGCAGGCCCGCAGGCAACGCAGCCGCAAACAGATGCGCCGTCGAATGCCGATTGCGGGAATGATTCCTTTGGCGGTTCTTTTGCCCTGTCCAACCCGCTCTGCGACGATGGGCCTGCTGCCAGCGCGCCCGCAAGAAATGAGGAAGGGGTATCGCCTGCAACAGCCGAAGACACCACAAGACCTGGGCCCATCGCACGTGACGATTGCGAGGATCCGCTACAAGGATCCTTCACCACCGATTGCCCGCCCAAGACGGAGCGTGTGGAGCGGACCGAAACGCAGCCAGCGACACGCCCTGCCGCCCAACCCCCGGCTTCAGATGGTGGAGATACAACCCAAGTCACCGGCGGTGGAGCCGCGCCCAGCGATGATGACGATTTTGGTGGCCTGCAGCCCGAAGCGCAGCCACCCCGTACGCAGGAGCCGGAACGGCGTGAAGCCAGCGAGCCGCCGATCACGCGGCCGGAAACGCGACCCTCTACTCGCCCGGCCACCCGCCCTGAACGCATCCCCGATGGCAGACAGCCGCGCCGTCAGGTGGCGCAGATACCCGAGCGGGTGGCGCGCTTCGAGACCAAAAATTTCGGGGTAGCGCCGCCGCGCAGTTTCTACACCGGACCGATGCACGCGCCAACACCTACCAGCATTCCCGGCGCGCGTTTGCTGACCACACAAGGGTTGTTGCAACTCGCAGCTTCCGGGTCGCAGGTGTTGCTGCTTGATGTCTTGGGGGCACAATCCACGCTGCCTGGCGCGCTGTCCGTGCCGGTCATGGCGCGGGGCCGCAGCCTGAACGATCAGACGCAAAGCTATGTGAAAAGTGGTCTGGACCGGCTGACCCGAGGGCGCACCGATACGCCGGTCGTCGTTTTCTGTTCTGATCCACAGTGCTGGCTGAGCTATAATGGGGCTCTGCGTGCCGTCGCGGCAGGCTACAGGCAGGTCTACTGGTATCGCGGCGGCCACGCCGCCTGGCG
Source organism: Pseudomonadota bacterium (assembly GCA_039208305.1). Taxonomy (GTDB): domain Bacteria; phylum Pseudomonadota; class Alphaproteobacteria; order Rhizobiales; family Rhizobiaceae; genus Pseudahrensia. The sequence goes on along the minus strand of JBCCRF010000045.1, from coordinate 8,741 downwards.
CATGGCCGGCGGGCAATTTGTGAGGGCGCAGTATTGATGATCGTCAAACGATTTCTTCTGACATCGTTCTTCGTCAGCGCACTCGCCCTTTCTCCGCTGCAGGCGCAGCAGATCGACCGCGCATGGATGCAGAGCCAGGGGGCCGCCATGGCCGATGCCCTTAAGCAGGAGGACCGTGAAAAGCTCGACGACCTTTTACGGCAAACGCTGGAGGCGAGCGCCGGCACCGATCAAGAGATGTTCGGCCTGCTGACCCATGTGAACGTGCTCATCCAATTGGGTGAATATCGCGATATCGGGCCTATGGCAGAACGTATCCTCGCCCGCGAGCCATCGCTGCTGGACGGCACTTGGAACGAGAGCCAGACATTCCTTCAGCAAACTGCGGAAGCGACACGCCAGAAAGGTGACATCGAAGGCGCAATTTCTCTGCTGCGGGCGAGGGCCGCGATTTTCGCTGCCTTCCAGCCGCAGGAGAAGTGGATGCAGCACGTGGTCCATAACACATCCTTCGCCTGGGCTGCGACGGCGCAGAACTACAGTGATGCTGGGGATGCACTGGAACGGATGTATCGTTCCGGCCCGCCATTCTCGGACGAGTTGAAGCAACAAATGCTCTATATGGCGGAGACCTTCTTGCCGCTTGCTCAATTCAGTTCCAGCCGCGGTGAAAGCGTTGAAGCGCAACTGGGCCTTGCAAGACTGGCCGACTACGCGTCCCTCCTCGGTGAATCGCCGCCCTTGGCCCGGGCGCAAGCGGTTCGGGCTGTGGCCAACGCGTTGGAGGTCGCAGGCCGACTGAAGGATAGCGAAGCACACCTGCAACAGGCGTTGGCTCTCACGCCTGCCAACATCGACGATGCATCGATGCTGAACGAGCGCGGTCTCATTCTGGAAGATATCGGGCGGCTCGCACTGTTACGTAAGGATTGGGAGGCTGCTGAAAGCGCGTTCTCCCGCGCCGATCTCATTCTGGCCTATGCCGAAAAGGCCGGGGCTGAGCCGTCGGAATCCAGTGACCGGGCAACGCGGAAGATCCTGCGCGGTGACGTGGAGTCAGGGTTGGGGCGACATCGTGAGGCGCTTGCCCTTTACGGCGAAGCGGTCGCGACCATGGAGCGTCGGATGCAGAGCTCTGACATGAAATGGAATGAGTTTCCTGAACTGGTTCAAGCCCACATCAAACAGTCAGCAATTTATCTAGACCTTGACAATAAACTGACCGCGATTGCTTCCGCCCGCAAAGCGCTAGCGGTGCTGCGCAAGCATGGACGAGAAGATGATCTGACCATGCCGGTCAATCTGTCCAACATCGCCGATGCGTTTTCAGCGGCAGGCGAGTTGCAGGACGGTTTGGCGCTCATGAACGAAGCGCTCGAATTGGCGAAGCGCATTCTGCCAGACACCTCCCTGTTGATTGCCGATATGGCGACCACCCGCGCCACCGTGCTGGAGCGTCTTGGCAAGGCGGAACAAGGCCGAGCAGCGGTGGCAGAAGCTGCCGATATCTACCGCAATCCCATAAACCGTGGTCGCCTTAAAGAGGGACGGCTGGCCTTTGCCATGACGGCCTGGAACGCTGTCGAGAATGGTGACGACGCGCTCGCTTTCGAGCAGATGCAATGGACGCAGGTCACCGAGGCGGCGGATGCCGTTGAAGCCACCGCACAGCGCGCCGCCGCAACCGACCCGGTTCTGGCGGATGCGCTGCGAGAACGGCAGGATTTGATCGCCCAGATCGACCGCACGCAGCTACAACTACGGCAAGCAACGCTGACGGATGGTGCGTCTTCGAACGATGCAACAGGCGTTCTGCAAGCCAATCTGGAACAACGACGTGATAGCCTCGCTGCCCTCGACCGGCGTCTCGCTGATCGCGACTATGACATATTGGGTGTGGGTGGTTTTTCACCACTCTCCCTCGACGCTGCGCAACACCTGTTGCGGGAGGATGAGGCGCTGGTCACCTTCCTGCTGCCGGGGCTAAAAGCAGATCTTTTGGGGCGCGATACCGCCAGCAGCAATTACGTCTTAGTGGTCAAGAAGACCGGCATCGATGTGCGCCCGATCGAGGAAGCCAGTCGCCGTAAGTTGGTGGCGCGGGCCGGGCGCATCCGCTGCGCAATGGCGATTGGCTGCAAGAACGGTGATCTTACGGCGGTAGGCGAGGTTGCCTCAAACACGCGCGGTAATCTGCTGGCGTCGGAGCCGGAGGCCGAAGCAAATTCGTTGAAGAATTCGATGGCGTCCATCACGGCGGAAGCCCACGCGCTCTACCGAGATTTGCTCGGCCCGGCTGATGACCTGATCGCCGATGCCCAACATCTTGTCATCGCGCCGCCAAGCGATCTTTTGGGGCTGCCATTTGCAGCGCTCGTGACAGAGCCGATCGGTGACAGCGGCAAGGTAAACTGGCTGATCCGCAGACAGGCGATCAGTGTGCTGCCCTCGGTTGGAGCCCTGGCCAGCCTGCGCCGCGATGCACCTGCAGCAACGATGAGGGCGCCCCAACTGTTTGCCATGGGCGATCCGATGATCGGTGGCCGCCGCGACAGCGCAGCAACTTGCGATCTACAAGTGGCAGCCTTGCGCAGCGCGCCCACAGGCGATCAACAGTCCCTGCTTAGCGATGCGCGTGTCGATATGGCGACCGGTTTTAACCTTGCAGACCCCGATACCATCTCGGCCCTTCCGGCTCTGCCGGATGCGGAATGCGAATTGCGAGCGCTTGAGGCGGCCTTCGCGACTGCGCCCGATGCCGAAACGCAAATCCTTTTGAGGCGCGACGCGAAGGAAGCAACTGTTCATGATCTGTCGCGGGCAGGAACGCTTGCAGAATTTGACACACTGATTTTCGCGACCCATGGCCTTGTGCGAGGTGAAGCGGGCGCGACAGAACCTGCACTGGTGTTAACGCCGCCCGATAAGCCGAGCGGTCTCGATGACGGTCTACTGACCGCTGGCGAGGTCTCCAGCCTGCGCCTCGATGCCGATCTGGTTGTGCTGTCCGCCTGCAATACGGCGGCAGGGGCGGACACGAATGCCGATGGCATGTCGGGGTTGGCGCGGGCTTTCTTCCATGCCGGCGCTCGCGCTTTGATGGTCACGCATTGGTCGGTCTATTCCTCGGCTGCGACCGAGATGTCGTCAAAGATGTTCGCCACCCGCGTATCGCAGCCAAACCTGCGCCACGCCGAAGCATTGCGTCTGGCGATGATCGATGTGATGGACGATCCGCGCGGCGGTCTGCGCCGTGAGCCCGCCTATTGGGCGGCCTTCACCATCGTCGGACTGTAGACGAAAACAGGGGCAATCATGGCGAAACCTTCAGCACGTGCGCCGCGCATGACGAGCGCGCCAGTTCAACCCCCGCCGGCGCCGCGCTATAACGCTCCTGCGCGATCCGGAAGCGAGACTGGCACCGAAGACATGCAGCGCATTTCATTCATGACATTTCCGGAACTCTTCGCCCACGCTTTCGCCTTTGGCGGCAAGATTGACGGCCTGTGGCAACGGGTGATCTATGTCCACATCGGTATGGTCGCCGCAGTGGTCTATCTCGCCACGACTGAGGAGAGCTATCTCATCGCCCGGGTGGCCGTGCTATGCTTCTACACGTTCAACATGATCATCACATTCTACAATCTGCGCGACGCCTACCAGGGGCTGCAGCGCACGATCGATGACTTAAGAGAGTTTGACGATGATCCGTCCAATGGCCAGTTGGCGGCTTGGGTGCGGAATCGAAAGTACGACCGCAACACGTCTATCAGGGCGGCCGCGTTGGGTTTGTTCTGGCTGCTGGTGAGCGCGCTTATTCTGCTGCCGGTGCTGTAGTGTCGGCTTCCCCGTCATCTACTGCCACGTAACGGAGCAAGTCACCCGGCTGGCATTGCAAAGCCTCGCAAATGGCCTCCAACGTAGCAAAGCGCACGCCTTTCACATGGCCCGATTTCAACAGTGACAGGTTGGCCTGGGTAATCCCAACATGCTCGGCGAGGTCCTTCGACTTCATCTTGCGTTCCGCCAGCATCACATCGAGGCGCACGATGATCGGCATTAGATGATCTCGCGGTGATCGCACCGCACCACCACGGCCCAGTGCAGGATCCGGGATAGAGCGAGCAAGGCTCCGCCGCCGATGGCTCCTGCCAGTTGTCCACTGCCCAGCGAGATCGCGATGGTGCGCATGCCCGGCAGGTTGGACCACGTGAGTGCGGCACTTGCAGGAACCTGCAGAAGGATCGACGCGACGACACCTGTCAGCACCAGCAGGCCGGCCCTGCGTAGCCACGACACCGCTTCCTCGTTCAAGGGCTCGTCCCTCGCCATGGCCGCAAAAGAGCGGGCAAGAGCCACGAGTGCGCCCACCGCCAACGCCGCGTGGCACAGCAGAACGAGTGTCAGAACGAGGCTCGCCCCGGGACCCATCGTCACCTGCGCCTGCGAACGAAGAAGCGCCGCATAGCCCGGCAGATTTGTCAGCATATCGGGTGCCAGCCAGACGCTGGCGATGAGAAAGCTAAAGCCTGCCGCTGCAATGGCTGCAGCGATGCGGGAGACGGTCGCCATCCGATCGCCTGCGGCACGGGCTGAAACAATTGGTGATGGCAGAGTGAGGGTATGGGGACTTGCGTTCATGTTGTTCTCATGGTTTTCAGATATTTCTGTAAAACAATAACAGATTTTTGTTTCATGAAAACCCCTACTCTTATCACCGCGCTTCTTTTGTCCGCCGCGCCGCTTTTGACAGCCTGCCAGACGGTGTCACCCGGTGCCATCATCGCCATGGCAGACTTCGATCCCCTGACGGTCGATCCCGCCAATCTCGGTTTCCGTGTTACAGTTCCGGATGGTGTCGGTCTCCGCTCCGGCGACATGATGCTGCGGCTCTCCGATGAAACGGCGGATGGCCCGATCCTCGGCACCTTTCCTCTAACCATCGGACGCAAGCGGCTGGATTCCGGACAAGCACGCTATACCGGCAGGCTTTCGTCAGAACATGCGGATGCCATGCGCTCAGTACAGGCCCGCATCCAGCGCAGCCGGAAGGAAAGCGGTGCGAGTGGCACGGGAAGTTTCGGCATCGAACTCGTGGCGGCTTGTACGGCGTCGGGGAAACTTCCATCACCTATGCCTGTGACAGCATCGATCAAGGCAAGCGATGGCGATTTCATTCCGGCAATCAGAAGCTCCGATCTGCCGAAGGATTTGAGCGACGCCAGCCGCGATGCCTTGCAGTCCCGCATCCGCGTTTGTGCGAACTAGAGTCCCGGCCTTAACGACGCTCCGTCGCGAGATCGAAGCCCGGCGGGGTTTTCTGCCAGTCATAGCCGTTGCGGCCCAGGCGGTAACCCACGTCGTAAAGCGCGCGCATGTATTTCGGGTCGAAATTCTCCTCCTCCTGCTTGTCGAAGCTAGGAGGAATGGTCGCCAGATTATAACTGATCTTGTCGCGCTGCGCGGTCACGTAGAGCCGGTATAGATCACCGATGCCCTGCTGCTTGGTCAGCGTGTTGATCGTGCGCCCGACAATCTGCGGCAGCGTTTCCGTGACCTTGTAGTCCGGCGCGACCTTGCCGTTGCGGATGACGTAAAGTGTGCGCCGCACCCCTGGGCGTGGGTCGAAATCCTGTGGTCTGATTTGCGGCGGATAGAGAAAAACCTGATTGGTCACACCGCCGTCGACGTGCAATTCGTCGAACCTGCCCGATGGACCATCGACCTTGATGAGCACGGGCTCGAATGCGCCGGGAATGGCGGCAGACGCGAGAAGAACATCGCGGAAGAGCTGCAATTTCCCCGGATAGTTGGACACCGACAAAGCGCCGATATCCCAGATAATGGGTCGCTGCGCATCCAGTTGCGTGGTCCCAATCAGCAACGTGCGTCCCTTGCGGTGCTCGCGGGCGATATCGTCCAGCATCTCCTGTGTGGCATAGCGTGAGATCAGCTTGCGGAAAGGCTCGCTGGAGGCGATGGACCCGCGACCCAACGCACCGCGCAGGTCGATGGCAACCAGATCAGCAGCTGAAATTGTCGTGAAGATCGTCGAAAGTTGCTCGTCGTATTTTCCGCCTAGAAAGGCAAAGGGCGCAGTGATTGCTCCCGCCGAAATGCCTGTTACGACGGTGAAGGTCGGGCGAGTTCCGGCCTCACCCCAGCCCTTCAACAGGCCTGCTCCGAAAGCGCCATCCGAACCGCCGCCGGAAATGGCAAGATAATATTGCTGCTTGGGCGCATCCGCTGGGACCCGCAGCTTGCGGCGAACCGCGTCCCAATTGTCTGGCGCTTCGTCGCCGAAGAACCGCACCTGCTGGCCGCCGATGGTCTGGGTCGTCGCAACCAGTTCGACTGGCAGCGGAGTGCGCGCAATCGTCGGCACACAGGCTGCGAGCGGAAACAGCAGAAGCAGAACGAATGTAACGGTGCGGAGGTGCAAACGGTTTATCCGTGAAGAAGAGCAAAGGAGCGAAGACGATGTTCTAAACCCACCCGGGCGGTGACACAATGAAAACTCACCTGACGAGAACGACCGGGGAACTGTGAAAATGTGACATTCGTCACGAGCGCGTTGGCTTTTGTGGTGAACCATCCGCTAGACTTCGAAGCCGATATGACCGCGCTTGGTGGTTATCCAATAATGGTCTTTGTTCTCGCGCCTTTGCCGTTGTCCATGCAACACCTTGTGAAGGGCAAGCGATTGACGCGTATAAGCGTGGCTCCTAAATGAGCGGTGTGGTGATTTGGCCGGTCGGCTTGCAGCCACGTTAAACAAGTCGCTAAAGGGCCGTTTCGCTGACAATCAGTGACGTTCCCGACGCGGCGTGCTCGCGAGGTTCTGCTATGCCCATCCGTATTCCTAACCGCCTGCCGGCTCGCGCCCAGCTGGAAGCCGAGGGCGTGATGGTGATGAATGAACAGACGGCGAGCCGTCAGGACATCCGCCCGATGAAGATCGGCTTGCTGAACCTGATGCCCAACAAGATCCGCACCGAAGCGCAGATCGCCCGGCTGATTGGCGCGACGCCGCTGCAGGTGGAGATGACGCTGGTGCGCATCGGCAGCCACAAGTCGCGCAACACCGATGAGACACATCTGATCGATTTCTATCGAACGTTCGAGCAAATCGAGGCGGAGAAGTTTGACGGCTTCATCATCACCGGTGCGCCCATTGAGACGCTTTCTTTCGAGGAAGTGACCTATTGGGAGGAACTCACTCGCATCTTCGACTGGACCCGCACCAACACCCACTCGCTGTTCAACATCTGCTGGGGCGCGATGGCAGCCGCTTACCATTTCCACGGTATCCCGAAATACGAGCTGGAACAGAAGGCTTTCGGCGTTTACCGCCACCGCAACCTGGCACCCACCTCGCCTTATCTCGCGGGCTTCTCCGACGACTTTTCCATCCCCGTCTCCCGCTGGACGGAGATGCGCTCCGCCGACATCAACGCCGTGCCGGGCCTGCAACTGCTGATGGAAAGCGACGTCACCGGCCCATGCCTGATCTCCGAAGATGAAGGCAACCGCCTCTACATCTTCAACCACATCGAATACGATTCCACTTCGCTAAAGGAGGAGTACGATCGCGACGTTGCCAACGGCACGCCCATCGAGGTGCCGCACAATTACTTCCCCGGCAACAACCCCAACTTCCCCCCCGCCAACCGCTGGCGCAGCCACGCCCACCTGCTGTTCGGCAACTGGATCAACCAGATGTACCAGACTACGCCGTATGATCTGGCGGAGATCGGGAAGGCGTCGTAAAGCTAACCCATGTTCCTCGACCTCTTCACCGGCCTGCGCTCTGCCGCTGTCCCCGTATCGCTGCGCGAATATCTCACGCTTCTCGAGGCCATGGATAAACAGGTGGCGATGTGGGACGTAGAGGCGTTCTACTTTCTCGCCCGCTCCGCGCTGGTGAAGGACGAGCGGCATATCGACCGGTTCGATCAGGTGTTCGCCCAGGTGTTCAAGGGGCTGGAGGCCGTCTCCGACGCAGGCGACGAGATTACACAGCGCGAACTGCCGGAAGAATGGCTGCGGAAGCTTGCGGAGAAGCACCTCACCGAGGAAGAGAAGAAAGAGATCGAGGCGGCCGGCGGTTTCGAGGAGCTGATGAAGCGCCTTGCGGAGCGTCTCGACAATCAGGACAAGCGCCATCAGGGCGGATCGAAGAATATCGGCACCGCCGGCACGTCGCCCTTCGGGGCTTACGGCTACAACCCGGAGGGCATCCGCATCGGCCAGGCGGAAAGCCGCCACCGCCGCGCGGTGAAGGTGTGGGACAAGCGCGAGTTCAAGGATTTCGACGACACCCGCGAGCTCGGCACCCGCAACATCAAGGTGGCGCTAAAGCGGTTGCGCCGCTGGGCGCGCGATGGCGAGGCGGAGGAGTTCGACCTGAACGGCACCATCCGCGCCACCGCCGAGCACGGCTATCTGGACGTAAAGACCCGCCCCGAGCGGCGCAACGCGGTTAAGCTGCTGTTGTTTCTCGATGTCGGCGGCTCGATGGACGGCCACATCCGCGTGGTGGAGGAGCTGTTCTCCGCCGCCCGCTCCGAGTTCCGGCAGATGGAGTATTTCTACTTTCACAACTGCCTCTATGAAGGCGTGTGGAAGGACAATCGCCGCCGCCGCACCGCGCAGATGGACACGCATGAGGTGCTGCGCACCTACGGCCCGTCCTACAAATGCATCTTCGTCGGCGATGCCGCCATGAGCCCCTATGAGAT
>JBCCRF010000044.1:0-13812 GCA_039208305.1 Pseudomonadota bacterium | reverse complement strand
CTTCGGACCACCCCGCGCCCCGGGTGTATCGCGGAAGAACATCAGCAGGCGACCGTTCGGAGCCCATGTGGGCCCCTCGTTGTGATAGCCCTCGGTCAGGATGCGCTCCCCCTGACCGTCCGGGCGCATGACGCCGATCAGAAACTGGCCGCCGGAGCGTTTGGTGAAGGCAATCAGGTCGCCGCGCGGCGACCACACCCGCGTGGAATAGCTGCCCGTGCCGAAGGAGATGCGCGTGGGGCTCGAACCATCTGCACCCATCACATAAAGCTGCTGGCGTCCGCCACGGTCGCTTTCAAAAACGATGCGGCGGCCGTCCGGCGAGAAGGATGGCGAGGTATCGATGGCGGGCGTGTTGGTCAGCCGCGTTGTGCTGCGCGAGCGCAAATCCATCGAGTAGATATTGGCATTGCCCTCCTGCTGCAGGCTCATCACGATGCGTTGCCCGTCAGGTGAAAAGCGCGGGCTGAAGGTCATGGAGGGGAAATTGCCCACCACCTCGCGCTGGCCGGTATCCAACTGCAGCAAATAAACCCGCGGCTGCCCACCAGCGAACGACATATAAGTGATTTCCTGACGCGACGGTGAGAAGCGCGGCGTCAACACCAGATCGCCGCCATTCGTCAGAAAGCGATTGTTGAACCCGTCCTGATCCATGATCGCGAGGCGCTTCACGCGCTTATTCTTCGGCCCGCTCTCGGCAACGTAGACCACGCGGGTGTCGAAATAGCCCTTCTCACCTGTCAGCGCCTGATAGATGGCGTCGGAGATGATGTGGCCGACGCGCCGCGCGTTCTGCGGATTGGTGGAATATTGTGACCCCACCAATTGCTCGCCGCCATAGGTGTCCCACAGCCGGAATTCGGTGCGGAAGCGACCGCCGCCTTCAGACACCACGCGCCCTGTCACCAGCGCCTGTGCCTTGATCGCAGTCCAGCTTTGGAAGTTGGGAGCAGCGTTCGTGTCGCTGATCTGTTCGATGAAAGCGGCCGGGTCGATGGGCGCGAAGAGACCGGAGCGTTTCAGATTGGCGGTCACAACGCTGGAGATTTCGCCACCAATCCCACCATCGCCGACGAATGGCGCGATGGCGATCGGCAGCGGCTCCACATTACCGCGTGTCACGTCGATCTCGACACGTGCATGGACGGTGGAGACCACCATCGCCACAAGGGCGAATGCCCCAATAAGCGCTGCGAACATGCGGTCAAGAACGGGTAGGTGAAGGCGGGTCTGGATCATCATAAACGTCACGATTCTGGTTGAGCGCTGGCGCACTCAAATTCGGTTGCGGTGTCTGACAGGTGCTTGCGGCTACAACATGTCAGCGAGGGAGAAATTCACGGTGAACTCTTTCCAGTTGTCATACTTGTCGGCGGGCAGCTTGTAAGGCGCGCAGGCCTCGATGGCGGAGCGTACGCGCACGCTGAAAATGGCGCGAGTGGAGCGGTCGGTCCCGCTGGCACGCACACGCACGCGACCGTCCAACGTCCCATCGCGATTGAGCTTGAAGTCGACCCGCGCTTTCATCGTCGCGGCATCGGGATGGCCGGTGAGGTCTGCCACGCTCCAGCAGCCCTCAAGACGACCGCGTACAGCGTCCTTCTCGCTCTGCGAAAGCGTTCCTCCGGTCGAACCGCGCTTCGTTCCCAGCCCGGCTTTCTTTTGCGTTGATGCTTTGGCACCACCGCCCGTGGTCTCGGTCTTGTTCACCGTGGCCTTCTCGGTCGCGTCGGTTTTCTTCGCGGGTTTCGCTTCTGCCTGAGGTGCCGGGCGCGGCGGGCGCGGTTTGGGCGCGGCCACGACGTCCGGCAGTTTCAGCACATCCGGGTCCGCTTCGGTTTCGGACGGTTGCGGCGGCTGGTTCTCTTCCACCAGCATGGCGATGTCTTTTTCCGGCTCGGGCGCAGGCGTGGGCTCGGCCTGTTTCGGTTGCGGTGGCGCAGGTTCGGATGGCGTGGGTTCTGGCGCAGAAACCGGTTCCGGTCGCTCGGCAGGCTCTGGCGCTGGCGTCGGGGTGGGTGCTTCCGTCTTTTCCGTCGGCGGCGCGGGCGATTCCCGTTCTGCTTGAATGTCGGTATCACGCGTCTGATCACCGACGGTGCGGGCTTCGGGAGTGCTGACCTGCCGTTGTGTCGGCGCGGGGGCAGGCGGCTCTTCCGCACTCGCATCGCGGTCACCCTGCACGTTGCGGGTGATCTCGGAGATCGTTACCAGTTCGATCGGCAGCGCTTCCACATCCGGCGTCGGCAATGGCTTCGGCGCGCCGACGGAGACCATGGCGAAGCCCAAAATGGCCGCATGGGCAACGGACGAAAAGGCAACGCCAGCCTTCATATCAGCCGTCCTGCTCCTGCAGGGTCACGAGGCCAATCTTCTTGTAACCGGCAGCATTCAGCGCACCCATAATGCGCATCACCGTGCCATAATTCGTGGCGCGGTCGCCGCGCACGTAAAGCCGCTCGTCATAGCCATTTTCGGCGATGGCCGTCAGCTTCGGCACGATTTCCGCCGGGTCGATTTCTGTTTCCTGCAGGAAGACCTTGCCGTCCTCGCGCACAGAAATCGTGATCGGTTGAGTTTCGGAGTTCAGCTGTCGTGCCTGGCTTTCCGGCAGGTCGATGGGCACGCCTACCGTCAGCAGTGGCGCGGCTACCATGAAGATAATGAGCAGCACCAGCATCACGTCCACGAAGGGCGTAACGTTGATCTCGCTCATCGGCGCATGGCGGCGCGACCGGCGGCGTCTGCCACCCGAAACGCCACTGTTTCCTACAGACATGCCCATGGCATGGCTCCTCTAATTTGCGCTCACGCTGTCGGCCACGAGTGGCCTTCGCCGCTTCTTTGTTGCTGCGCTCCGCTGCGCGTGGACGGCGCAGCTAACGCCGGGCGGCTTTTCGCCGCCCCTTCTCTCAGTTCAGGCCGCAGCTCTCTCATCCACCTGTCGCGACAATATGGCGGAGAATTCATCGGCAAAGCCTTCCAGTCGCGTGCCGATTTTGCCCGCTTCTGCCGACAATTTGTTGTAGGCGATCACTGCCGGAATCGCCGCGAGCAGACCAAGAGCGGTGGCCAGCAACGCCTCCGCGATACCCGGTGCCACGACCGCGAGATTGGTGGATTTCGAACCGGCAATAGCCTGAAACGAGGTCATGATGCCGACAACGGTGCCGAAAAGCCCGACGAAGGGCGCAGCCGAACCGAGGCTGGCGAGAAACAACAGCCGTTTCTCCAGCCCTTCCATTTCTTTCGCCATGGCGACGTCGAGTTGCTTGTCGATGCGCGTCTGCAGGCCGATGGGGGAGCGCGCATTGCGTTCGAAGGAGCGTTTCCACTCGCCCATCGCGGCGACGAACAGCGCGGCCATGCCCTTTTGTGGCTGTTGTGAAAGGGTCTGATACAGCTGCTCCAGCGACTGGCCGGACCAGAACACTTGCTCGAACTGGTCGATCTGCCGTTTCACGCGCCCAAACAGCAGCATTTTGTCCACGATGATCGCCCAGCACCAAACGGATGCAAGGATGAGGCCGATCATCACGATCTTCACCACCAGACCGGCTTCCATGAAGAGGCCGATGAGCGAGGTATCGACCGTCGGCGCGGCCAGCCCCTCCCGCGTAACCTCCTGTGCAAAGGCGGGCGCGAAGGACGCGGCAACAAGGACGGTGAAAAGCACTGCGGCGAGGGCCGTCAGGCGCGGAGATATGGCGCTCATGAAGTCTGTTCCGAAACGTGTGGGCGTGACCGGTTGCCCCGTCAACGAAGGCGTGTGGCAAGGCGTGTCGCCTCTCCGGTATGGCGATGAATAGGGTGGAAACATGACCGTGGCCGATCCCCGTTGCAGCTGGACCTGCGGAAATGTGGGCAGGCGCAGGCCGCGCCCGCACCATCGCCCGTCATGGTTAATGAAATCTTGCGATCAGCCGATGCCCAGCAGCTGTTGCAGCTCCTTCGGGTAACGCCGCGGCTTGCCCTCGCGGTTCACCAGCACCACCGTCACCAGCGCTGACACGAGTGTCTCGTCTCCGCAGGTGATTGATTGCTCAAAAGTCAGTCGCAACCCCGTCAACACCCCGCGATGCGTGGTGACCGTCAGCACATCGTCAATGTGCGCCGCGCCCTTGTAGTCGATCTCCATACGGTGGACGGCAAAGGCGATCGGCTCGCCAAACCGCCCCGCATCCATCTCATGATGATGCACCCCCAGCATCCGCACATAGTCGGACCGTCCGTGCTCCAAGAAGTCGAGATAGCGCCCGTGATAGACAACGCCGGAAAAATCCGTGTGCTCGAAATACACGCGTTCCGTTCGGGTGTGATGGTTGTCGTGAAGGGTGCCGGTGTCGGGTATCGCGTCGGTCATCGCTTCAAACCCGCGCAGCCAGAGGGTGAGTGATCAACGCGCGATCGATTGTGACGAGCAGCATGTTCTCCACCTGGCATTGCGCCAAGAGCAGCCGGTCGAAGGGGTCATTCGTGGGCGGCCACACACTCAATTCTGCGGTGGCGTGGTTTTCTTCGATGGAAATGATGCGCGACCCGGTTTGCTCGAAATACCGTCCGATATGCGTCGGTTGGACGTTCAACTGCAATTTTCCGAGGCGATATTTGATCGAGATTTCCCAGATCGATACAACGCTGATTGCGGTATCGTCCGTTCTGGCCAAGAGCTGGGAATGATTTGGGTATTGCGCCTCCAGCGTGTCATTCAGTGATGCTATTACGAAATGGGTATCTAGAAGCAGGCTCACCACTTTTCAGGCCAGTGCTCGGGATTGATCAAAAAATCTTCCGGCAAGGGGTCATCGAAATCCGGGGCGACCCATATCTCTTTCGGATCGTACCCGTTTTCCTTCATCCAACGCTGGCCAGCTTCTTGATCGAAGCCCTTCTTCTTAGGCTCCGCATAACTTCCAATCGTCGCCACAGGCTTGCCGTTACGCGTAACCGTCACGGTCTCGCCTGCCTCGGCGAGCCGGGCGAGTTCGGTGAAGCGATTCTTGGCCTCGCGCATGGAAACGGTGATGCTCATAAAGTGAATGTAGCTACATGTAGCCACACCTTCAAGCTCACCCTTCATCCCGCTCCTCAAACAGGCTCGCTTGCCTACTCTCCAGTCCGCCCGGCACGGCCAACCCCATGTGGTCGAAGGCGCGGGGTGTCATCATGCGGCCGCGCGGGGTGCGCTGAATGAAGCCTTGCTGGATCAGATAGGGCTCGATGATATCTTCAATCGCGTCGCGCGGTTCCGACAGCGATGCGGCGATGGTCTCGATGCCCACGGGTCCGCCGCCGAAATTGCCGCCGATCACGTCGAGATAGCGCCGGTCCAACTCGTCCAACCCCAGCGGATCGACGCCCAACTGGTTCAGCGCATTGTCAGCGATGGCGCGGGTGATGGTGTCGCCACCGGCCACGATCGCGAAGTCGCGCACCCGGCGCAGCAACCGGCCCGCGATGCGCGGCGTGCCCCGCGCGCGCTTGGCGATTTCCAGCGCGCCTTCTTCTTCGATACCGATGCCGAAAATGCGGGCGCCCCGCCGCACGATCAGTTCCAGTTCCGCCACCGTGTAGAACTGCAGGCGGATGGGAATGCCGAACCGGTCCCGCAGCGGCGTCGTCAGCAGGCCTAGTCGGGTGGTGGCCGCCACAAGCGTGAATTTCGCCAGGTCGATCTTCACCGACCGCGCCGCTGGGCCTTCTCCAATGATGAGGTCGAGTTGATAATCCTCCATCGCAGGATAGAGGATTTCCTCCACCGCCGGGTTCAGCCGGTGAATTTCGTCGATGAAGAGGACATCGCGGTCTTCCAGATTGGTCAGCAGCGCCGCGAGATCACCCGCCTTGGCGATCACCGGGCCGGAGGTGGAGCGGAAATTCACGCCTAGCTCCTTTGCCATGATTTGCGCCAGCGTCGTCTTGCCGAGGCCTGGCGGGCCAACGAACAAGACATGGTCCAGCGCCTCCCCCCGTTGCTTTGCGGCATCGACGAAGACCGAAAGATTGGCGCGCGCCTGCTCCTGGCCTGTGAAGTCCGCCAGCCGTTCAGGGCGGATAGAGGCGTCGAGATCTTCGCCCTTGCGTTCGCCGTCGATGATGCGGTCTTCGCTCATGATGATAGCTCTTTAAGCCCCAGCCGGATCAGCGTGGCGCTCGGCGCATCTTCCCCCGCGCTATCCAGCGCGATCTTCACCGCCGCGCTCGCCTGCTGGCTGCTGTAGCCGAGATTGGTAAGGGCTGAGACGGCGTCCTGCACAGCGGAGCCTGCGACGCCTGAACCGAGTTCCTGCTGCAAGCCAATCGTGCCGGTGGCATCGCCGGAAAGGGCCGGTGCTTTGTCCTTCAATTCCGCGCAGATGCGTTGGGCGACCTTCGGCCCGACGCCGGGCGCGCGGGCCACGGTCGCCTTATCCTGCAGCGCGATGGCAGATGCCAACTCGCCCGGCGTCAGCGTACCGAGAATGGCAAGCGCTACCCGCGCGCCAACGCCCTGCACGTTCTGCAACAGGCGAAACCAGTTGCGCTCCAGATCCGCAGTGAAGCCGTAGAGCTTGATCTCCGTCTCCCGCACATGGGTCTCGATGGCGAGGCTCGTCGCGTCCCCTTCGCCCGGCAAAGCCCCCATCGTGCGGCTGGAGCAATGCACCTGATACCCCACCCCCTGAACGTCAAGGATCACCCAATCCTCGCCAAAGGAATCCACGATGCCTTTCAGTTTCCCGATCATTGCATAGAGTCCCCCACCAGCCTTCGTTTTCGCTTAGAGAGCGCCTGGGAACAGGTCAAGAACATCACCCCGCCGCCGCAATCCGCGCAGCGGCTCCGCCTCTGTGATGCGCGTGGCAGATGGCTATGGCGAGGGCGTCGGCGGCGTCGTCGGTGTCCCACACCGCTTTGGGCAACAGCATACCGACCATGAGCTGGATCTGTGTCTTGTCGCCGTGGCCAACGCCGATGACGGCTTTCTTCACCGCGTTTGGCGCGTATTCAGCGACGGGCAGACCGGCCAGCGCGGGCACCAGCATGGCGATGCCGCGGGCCTGGCCGAGCTTCAGCGTCGCAGCGGCGTCCTTGTTGACGAAGGTGTTCTCCACCGCCGCCTCATCCGGTGAGTGGTCGCGCAGCACGGTCTGCAAGCCGTCATGCAGTTGCGTCAGGCGTGTCGCAAGGTCGGCCTTCGCGTCGCTCTTCACCGTGCCGGCCGCGACGAAGCGCAGGCGCGAGCCTTCACTCTCGACGACGCCCCAGCCGGTGAAGCGCAGGCCGGGGTCGATGCCAAGAATGCGGACGGTGTGGCTCATACGGCTTGCGAATCCTGTGGCTTGCTCGCTAGCCTTCCTTAAAGGTGGTGCTGGGAGCCGATGCAATGACCGAGGTGAACTGGAGCGCGGGCGTGGCCTGGATGCGCGGCGAGGTCATGCCCATTGCGCAAGCGTCCATCCCCGTCACCGACTGGGGACTCACCCATTCCGATATCACCTATGACGTGGTGCATGTGTGGGACGGCAAATTCTTCCGCATCGATGATTATCTGGCGCGGTTCGAGCACAGTCTGGAAAAATGCCGCCTGTCGGTTTCGCAATCCCGCGGCGAGATGAAGGATATTTTGCACGCCATCGTTGCGCGCTCCGGCTTGCGGGAAAGCTACGTATCGGTGGTGGCGTCGCGGGGTCAGCCGCGCATCCCCGGCAGCCGCGATCCGCGCGATTGCGAGAACCATTTCTACGCCTGGTGCGTGCCGTTTGTCTGGGTGTTCACGAAAGATGTGGTGCAGCGCGGCGCGCGGCTTTACGTGCCGGATGATGTGCACCGCATCGCCACAGACAGCGTCGACCCGACGGCGAAAAACTACCATTGGGGCGACTTCACCCAAGGGCTGATGACCGCCAAGGAAACCGGCTTCGACAACACGCTGCTGCTGGATGCCGATGGCCACGTGACGGAAGGGCCGGGCTTCAACGTTTTCATGGTGAAGGATGGCGCGGTCAAGACGCCGCGCAAAGGCGTGCTGGAAGGCATAACCCGCCGCACCGCAATGGAAATGGCGCGAGGTGCCGGCCTCTCAGTGGAGGACGCTGACATTGCGCTTGCGGAGTATTTGGAAGCGGACGAACTGTTTGCAACGACAACTGGTGGCGGGATCGTAGCGATCGTCCAAGTCGGTGAGCGCTTGTTTTCAAATGGGGTCATCGGACCGATTACCAAAAGCCTGCAGCAGACCTATTGGGACTGGCACAATGATCCGACGATGAGCGAACCGGTGCGGTACGAGGTCGAGCCGGCGTAGTAGAGCGGACGCCTTGCCGACGACTTTTCCGCTGGGGCCCGGCTCGGCCTTTGGTCGTCCGGGATGACAAGGTGTAGGTTTGGGGAACGCCGCGCCACAACCTCCACTGTCATTCCGGCCTCGAGCCGGGACCCAGCAAACAAGGCACGCAACGCGTGCCAACTATTTTATCCCCGCCTTCTCACCACACGCCATAATCTCCACACCTCCCGCAGGAAACCGACGGTCCGGACCGTCCGATCGTCGCGGGAGGTCGGTTCTTCCGTGGGTGTTGGAACTAACGGCCAGCATCCTCGGAGCCCCGCGCTGTCTTACTGGGCCGATGCGTCGTGCAATGGCTGGCAGGGGAGCGGGCTCGGTTCGTAAGGGCCGGGCGTGCCATGGTGTGTCAGGGCAATGGCGGTGAAACCCCGTCCGCAGCAGAACCGCAGGTGGGGCGTGACGGGTGACCGTTTCGCCGTAGACTACCGGCATTTGGGTCGCCCAACACGCCCCACCGGTTTCCAACTGATGCAAAACCCGAAGCGCCCGGCGCTGGCGGGCGGTTTACCTTGTCTGCATCTCAGTGAGATGAACTGCGGCTTGCGGGACGGCTTAACCCGCGCTTCAGCGGGGCGTGCTAATGAAGGAATGAGCAACCGCAAGAGAGTGTCTATGGAGGTGATATGCCGGAAGGACTGCTGTTTCTTGCTGCAATGATCGGCGTGCCATCGCTTCTTGCATTGTTCGTGGCGTGCTTCGAGTGGCGCGCGGTCTTCTACGCGTGGCTCGTTTGGGTGGGGCTGCTGCTGCTTGTGTTCGGCACCGGCACATCCAACTTCGGCTCGGTGCTCTACGGCATGCTGCTCTACGTCATGTTTTTCAGCATCATCGCGGTGCCGGTTTTGACCCTGATCGTGCGCCTCATCATGCGTAGCAGAGTGAAAGGCCAAGCGCCCACTACGTGAGCGTAGTGGTGCGAAGGGTTCGTCCTCAGCCCTGCAGCTTCGCCATCACCTCGTCGTCCATCTCGAAATTCGTGTAGACGCTCTGCACGTCGTCATCGTCTTCCAGCGCTTCAATGAGCTTCAGCAGCGTGCCACCCTTGTCTTCGTCGACGGGCACCGTGTTCTGCGGCTTCCAGATCACGTTGACGCTTTCGGGCTCACCCAATGCGCCTTCCAGTTCCGAGGCGACATTGCCGAGATCTTCAAAGCCGGTGATGATGGTGTGGCCGTCGCCTTCCTCTTCCATGTCGGAGGTCACGTCTTCGGCGCCTGCCTCGATGGCGGCTTCCATGACATCATCCTCGCCACCGGCGTCGGCCGGGTAACGGATTTCGCCGACGCGGTCGAACATGAAGCCGACGGATCCCGTCTCCCCCAGTGCGCCGCCATTTTTGGAAAACGCAGCGCGCACATTGCCCGCCGTGCGGTTCTTGTTGTCCGACAGTGCCTCCACGATCACCGCCACACCGCCGGGACCGTAGCCTTCATAGCGGATCTCAAACATCTCTTCCGTGTCGCCGCCAGCACCCTTGTCCACAGCGCGCTGGATGTTGTCCTTGGGCATGGACTGGCCCTTGGCGTTGGCGATGGCGAGGCGCAGGCGCGGGTTACCGTCGGGGTCCGGCCCGCCCAGCTTGGAGGCGACCGTGATCTCCTTCGACAGCTTCGCAAATTGTTTCGACCGCGCAGCGTCCTGACGCCCCTTGCGGTGCATGATGTTCTTGAATTTGGAATGGCCGGCCATGGCGGCACCCTCCCGGTCGTTGTCACCCGATGTTTCGCCACGGCTTATGAAACCGTGGGGTGCCATTGGCAAGGTCGTGGAACCGCACGTGAACCCATGCCGAAGGGGTGCCGAAGCGTAAGGTCAATCGCTAGATTGGGCGCATCGATTCGTAAGCTTCCGTCTGTCCCCGATGTCCGATGCCGCTGTACACTCCGCTCCATATGTTCGCGCCAATGTTGCGGACAAGCACAGGGTGTTGAAGGACGTTTTCGGCTACGAGAAATTTCGCCCTGGGCAAGAGGAGATCATCGACACGCTGCTGGGCGGCACCTCGGTCCTGGCGGTCATGCCGACCGGGGCGGGAAAGTCGCTTTGCTTTCAAGTGCCGGCGTTGGCGATGGAGGGCATCTGTATCGTTGTCTCGCCGCTGGTGGCCCTTATGCAGGATCAGGTTTCGGCGCTGAAACTGGCGGGCGTGGCGGCAGATGCGATCCACTCCAATCAGGACCGACAGGCGAATGTCGATGCCTGGTATCGCGTTACCGGCGGCGAGACGCGCATTCTCTACATGGCACCGGAGCGGCTGATGACGGAGCGCATGCTGGCGGCGATTTCCAACCTGCCGATCAGCCTCTTTGCCATCGATGAGGCCCATTGCATGAGCCAGTGGGGGCCGAGCTTCCGCCCAGAATACGCAGCGCTCGGCGAACTGTCGCGACGCTTCCCAAACATCCCGATCGCGGCCATGACAGCGACGGCTGATGAAGCGACGCGGCGCGATATCGAGTTGCAACTGTTTGACGGTAACCACCGAACCTTTGTCTCGTCCTTTGACCGCCCAAACATTACGCTCAACGTCGCGCCAAAGGGTGGCTGGAAGAATCAGCTGCTGAATTATGTCAGCGAGCGGCGCGGGCAGAGCGGCATCGTCTACTGCCTGTCGCGCAAGAAGACCGAGGAGGTGGCGCAGGTGCTGCGGGATGCTGGCATCAACGCGACTGCCTATCACGCAGGGCTGGACCGTGACGAGCGCGCCGAGCGCCAGAATCGCTTCGTGACCGAGGACGATCTGGTGGTGGCCGCGACCATCGCCTTCGGCATGGGCATCGACAAGCCGGACGTGCGCTTCGTCTTTCACACCGATCTGCCGGGCTCGGTGGAGGCCTATTATCAGGAGATCGGCCGTGCCGGGCGCGATGGCGATCCCGCCGACGCCATGATGATCTTCGGCCCCGGCGACATCCGCCTGCGGCGTCAGTTCATCGAGCAGACGGATGGCATCGACGAGGACCACAAGCGCCGCGAGGTGACGCGGCTCAATGCACTCATCACCTATGCGGAAGCGCAGGGCTGCCGCCGCCAGACCTTGCTCGCCTATTTTGGCGACAGTTGCGAGCCCTGCGGGAATTGCGACAATTGCCTAAACCCTGTGGAGTTGCAGGACGCGACCCACGAGGCGGAGCTCGTCTTCGGTGCGATCATCGAGACCGGGGAGCGTTACGGGCAGGCCCACATCATCGACGTGCTGCGCGGGGCGGAGACGGAAAAGATCGTCAAGATGCGCCACGATCGGCTGGAGTGCCACGGCACTGGTGAGCGCCATCCCAAGCCGCATTGGCAATCGATCATCCGCCAGATGTGCGCCGCCGGTCTGCTGGAGGTGGACGTGGCGGGCTATTCGAGCCTTCTCATCACGCAAAAAGGCAACGCGCTCTCGCGGGGGCAGGGGGAGTTCAGGATCAGGCTTGACCCGCTACCGACAAGGGGCAATCGCAGCCGTACCGAGGGGGGCGCTTGGGGCAAGGCCCAACCGGCCATCGACCTGTCGGAGCGCGACCGCGAGTTGTTGGCGGCCTTGAAGCGCAGAAGGCTTGAATTGGCGAAGGAGCGAGGCGTCCCCGCCTACGTGATCTTCCCGGATAAGACGCTTGCCGACATGGCGCAGCGCCGACCCACCGACGCAGAAGAATTTGCGCAGGTGAAGGGCGTCGGCAAAAGCAAGCTCGACCAGTTTGGCGAAACCTTCATGGATGTGGTGCGCGCTGCCTGATGCGTTCATATAACGAACGCACACACACTGTGATGCGGCCGCTCCCATTTCTGCCCTGCCCATGCGCCACCCTCCTGACGTGGCTCGGGCAGCAACGAAACGGAGAGCATCATGTTTCAACGCATCACAGCCAGCGCGGCGCTCATCGCTGCTGCACTCACCCTCACGGCCTGCAATGAGGCGGACACAACGCAAAATTCTGCCGATCCGTCAGCGCCGCCGGTGACGACAGACCAGACGATCACAAATTCCACAGAGCCCGCACGGGAAACTGAACAGCCGGTGGACGGCACGCAGGCGAACTAGCGCCTATCCACAACGTCGAAGTCCATGACAGTCTGAGGTTGTAAACGAAAGCGCCGGATTGGCATAGGTCGATATGACGGAAGTGAGACTGCCGCTTGAAGGGGGTTGTCAGTGCGGGCAGCTGCGCTATCGCGTAACGGTTGCACCGCTGACCCTTTACTGCTGCCACTGTACAGAGTGTCAGGGACAGGCGTCTTCAGCTTTCGGCATGTCTTTGCGTGTTCCAGCACATGGCGTGGAGATCGAAGGGCAGTCGTCGTCTTATTTCAGAGACGCGGACAATCCCCTCGCTGTCGAATGCATCTTCTGCCCTGATTGCGGCTCGCGCGTCGTCCATCGCGGGCGTGGCGCGGATAGTGGCTCCAGCATCAAGGCAGGTACGCTTGAGGATAAAAGCTGGCTCCACCCGGTCGGCCATATCTGGACGCGCTCGGCGCAGCCCTGGGTGAAGCTGGACGGGTTGATCTATGAACAGCAGCCATCAGACAGGTATGGCGCGCTTGTGGAAGCCTTCAGCCAGCGTTTCTCTTTTGCTGTTTGAAGCAGTTGCTCAAACCGAGAAACCGCGCTCGAGGCGCGGTATCGGAGCTTGAGTTTTCGCAGGTGTGTTGGGGACTACCCGATCATCCCGGCCTGCTCGTAGGCACTCGGGCCTTCAGGCTCGGCAACCTTGCCATCGCGTTGTTCCAGCGCTTCGGCTTTGGAAAGCTCTTCCTCGACTTCGGCAAGGGCGACCTTGGCGGCAGCGTGCTGGTCGTTCAGATCGCCGATCGAAGTCTGAAGGTTCTCGCGGCGGGTACGGGCGGCCTTTGCAAAGGTGGAATAGGCGAAATGCTCGGTATCGGTGATACCCGTTTTCTTTTCCTCATACGCGATCTGCGCGTCGAGATCGTTGGCCATGCCTTGAAACTGTTCGACCATCGTTTCGATTTGTTTCACCTGGCGGGCTTTTTCCTGCACCTGAAAACGTTTCAGGCGAAGGACACTATCACGCGATTTCATACTCAATACTCCGACGATCGGCGTGTTACTCAGCGACCCGCCCGAAAACACACAAGGGCGCGCCACGCCGACCAGTTACGCAGTCGGCTTAATGACCGTAGGGGCCAATCGTTAAAATTGTGTCCAGTTCGTGATCGACCTCGAAACGTTATTTTTCAATGGGTTGGAGTGCCTTCCGGTAAGGTTTTCTTCACAGCCCTTGCCAAACCCTTTCACGTTAACCGGCCGTTTACCGCGCTGCGTAAGGATGCTTTCATCTCATACAGCCGCATCGCGCGGCGGATGCCGTCCCGGTCTCCCTCGCGCTTCGTTAATACATGTGACGAGATGAGATAAGGAAAATTCGGAAGCAACATCAGAGGGTTGATACAAAAAGCTTCGATTTCGAAATAAGAACTTGCTTCGCGGAATCATACTTTGTTAACCATTTCGAACCAGTGTTGCGTTCGGG